>JAJCYX010000060.1 GCA_029262715.1 Chloroflexota bacterium | reverse complement strand
GGTCTCCAGCGCCTTGAGCGTGCCGCCGGTGCTGATCAGCTCGCAGCCGATATCCGTCAATGACTTTGCGAACTCCGCAAGCCCCGTTCGGTCATATGCACTCAGAAGTGCTCTCATATTCAGTCCCTGAAGTAGTTCTTAAAGCCCGTGAGCGATGACCCGTTCATCGCCAGTCTGTTTCACCAACCGACCAATTCGCCACGAGCCGTCGATCGAGTTGAGAAGGCTCTCTGCGCCCTCTTCCGAGGTCACTACAACCATCCCAAGCCCCATGTTGAAGACTCTGAACATCTCGAGGTCGTCGATGCCGCCGCTACGCTGAATATGCTTGAAAAGCGGTGGTGTCTCCCAGCTTCGTACGTCGACCTCAGCCGCAAGCCCTTGTGCAATCACCCTCGGTATGTTCTTGAAGATACCGCCACCGGTGATGTGTCCCAGACCTTTGATCTCGGAACGCACCGCGCCAGAATCGTCCTGTAGCCGCGACAAATAACTGCGGTGCGGCGCTAACAAAGCATCTCCAAGCGACAGTTCACTGCCGGGGAACGGGTCTTTAAGTGCCGCCGGGCCTTCGTCGATGCCAAAAACCTTACGAACTAGCGAGAATCCGTTCGTGTGCAGCCCGCTTGATGGCAGACCGATTAGTACATCACCCTCACCCGTATCTTCGGGCTTGATCAGTTTGTCGCGCTGCACAGTGCCGACGATAAACCCAACCAGGTCGTAGTCTTCGCCGTGATAAATACCCGGTAAAGTCGCCGTCTCGCCGCCCAGCAAAGCGATACCGGCGTCGTTACAGGCCTTACTCAATCCTTCCATAATCTCAGCAAGCAAACTCTGGTCAAAGTTCGACAGACCGATGTAGTCCAGGAAAAAAAGTGGCTTGGCACCGGCCGGCAATATGTCATTTATGCAGTGGTTGACGATGTCGATTCCGATGGTGTCGTGCTTGCCCATCGCCTGGGCAACGCGGAGCTTCGTTCCAACGCTGTCGGTACTTGAAACCAGCAGTGTGTCCGAGTTGGCACCGGGATCAATCACGCCACCGAAACCACCCTGAGCCGACAGCACACTTGATCCAAGCGTGGTCTTCGCAAGCTCCATAATCCGGACCTTCGCAGCAGCAGCGGCATCCAGGTCAACGCCCGCATCGCGGTAAGTCAAACCCTGGGATGCGCCCTCAGTTACGGAGTCCATATGAACAAGTCCCCTTACGGTGTATGCCGGGGTTTCTAACGTCGATTTCAACCACTGTCACAAACAGATCGGAGTCGAACGTTTCTGACCAAATAAGCGAAGAGGCAAGTATATGCCCAGGACCGCGCTTCGGCACCTCTGACGGTGCTTCTACAGCACGCTATTTGTTCGCACTATTTAGCACCATCACCAGTGAAACTGGCCGAGACCACGGAGTTCTCCAAAGCAATTGAACTTGGTGGCGTGGAAAACAGTAGGAAAACGCGCTGCTTGAGCCGCGAGTGTCACGTTCAGGCTAAGAATAGTTAGAGAAGCCTCAAGCGCCACAAACCTTCAGCCCTGCCCGGCCGAAGCCTGATCAGACGCTAGCAGGTTCGAGGGCCAGCTTGTCCATCTCTAACTGCACAGGGATGGGATATCGCCCAGTGAAACAGCCCTTGCAGTAGCTATCGTCTTCGACATCAACCGCTCGCTTCAGGCCGTCGACGCTCAGGTATGACAGCGAGTCGGCACCGATGTGGTCTCGAATCTCGTCGACAGTCTTGTTGGCAGCGATAAGTTCGGCCATCGTCGCCATATCGACCCCGAAGTGGCAGGTCGAGATGACCGCGGGGGCTGCGACGCGAACATGAATCTCTTTCGCCCCGGCCTTCTTGAGCATCCCGATCACGCGGACAGTCGTAGTGCTGCGAACAATCGAGTCGTCGACAACGATGATCCGCTTGCCTTCGATAATGCTGCGCATAGCGTTGAACTTCATCTGTACGCCAACCTCACGCATGCGCTGGTCCGGAGCGATGAAGGTGCGACCTACGTAGCGATTGCGAATGATCCCTTCGCCGTACGGAATGCCGGACGCGTTGGCATAGCCAATGGCGTGCGGGATAGACGAATCAGGAATACCGATCACAAGATCAGCGTCAACCGCGCTCTCTTTGTACAGCTCAGCGCCCATTCGACGCCTTGAGTCGTAAGCAAGCTGACCGTTCAGGACGCTGTCCGGTCTAGCGAAGTAGATCTGCTCGAAAATACACATCGAATGAGTCTTGCGCGCAGCAGGCCAGATCTTCGACTGGATACCGTCCTTGTTGACCACAATGGTCTCGCCGTTCTGCAGCTCCCGAACGAACGTTGCGCCGATGTTGTCCAGCGCGGCGGTCTCGGATGCGACCACGTATCCGCCATTTAGTTTGCCGAGGCAAAGAGGTCGAATACCAAGCGGATCTCGCACTGCGATCAGCTCGTCTTTAGACATGATGACCAGCGAATAGGCACCCTTGAGCCTGCGCATTGCATACCAGGCCACCTCAAACCAATCCCGTCCGGGTGCCCTGGCGAACATCTCTGCAATTACCTCGGTATCCGAAGTGCGGTCGAACGTAATCCCCCACAGCTCAGACAGTTCGGTTCGCAGTTCGCCAGCGTTGATCACATTTCCGTTGTGCCCAACAGCGATTCGCCCACGCGGTCCATCGACAATCAGCGGCTGCGCATTGTGCTGCTTGCTGCCGCCCATAGTGGAATAACGCGTGTGGCCAATAGCGAGATGGCCTCGCAACTCTGCCAGGTCTTCCTCTTTGAAAACCTGGCTAATCAGGCCCATGCGAGCATGAAGGCTGATCTCGTTGCCAGTAGAGGTCGCCATACCGGCGCTCTCCTGACCACGATGCTGGAGAGCGAAAAGCCCGAAAAATGTCGCCCTTGCGACGTCATTTCCGGGGCTGTAGATGCCGACGACACCACAGGCCTCACGCGGCCGGTCGTCCTGCTCCCAATCATTGCTATCGTCCGGCGCGTCAGAAGGGCCATTCAGGCCAAGCGCCGTGTCGGAACCGGTTTCAGATTGCAACTGGTTGTATTTCCCGTGCATCAGGCGCGTATGCGACTTAGATTCCTGAGGGTTAACGTCCTGACGACTACAGAAAGCTGTATCAAACGGGACTTAACTCCCTACTCAACTAGAATTCTAGGCTCATGGTCGAGACAGGTCAACGAGATCACCCCGGTTTAACCATGTAACAACAGGGCAATTTCATGGTCCTTCTCCCTCACTTCGGTCAGTTCAGATGCAATCTCACCCCGGTCGTCCGCTCAATCAAGCACGATTTGCCCGTTCGATACGAACCAGAAATTCTCTATTTCCGCGGTCGCCAGTGATCGGCGACTCCACGATCCCTGTTACCTCGAGACCCCGTTTTGGTGCCTCCGCCGTGAACCTGTCGACAACAGCCTGAAGCACTTCATCGCTCTCAATTACCCCGCCGCGCGGCACTTCATCACGCCTCGCCTCAAACTGCGGCTTCAGCAGCGCAACACAGTGCCCACCAGTCTCAAGGTGGTTCATAGACGGAGCCAGCACGGTCAAGAGTGAGATGAAAGAGACATCAGCGACAACGATTTGCACTTTCTCGGGCAACGTGAACGGGTTG
>JAJCYX010000059.1 GCA_029262715.1 Chloroflexota bacterium | reverse complement strand
AGCTCCTATCCACTGGCCGCCGATGTACGCGTTTGCGAACATCTCGCCCGGCACAATGATCGGATCAAGCGAAACATCAAGTAGTTCATCCGGCTCGTATTGCCAGACGCCGGCGAAGGACGCACCGACAAAGCCTGATATTCCAACGATCGTCTTGTGGTCCACTGACGTGAACGAAACACCGTTGCTGCTAATGATCGGCGGCTCAAAACCGGTGAATGTCGCAAGGTCTGTTCCGGGTGCAGTCTGGCCGGAGTAGGCGAGAAGAACGAGTTCGGCTGTTCCTGTCGATGCCGGAGCTACCGTCGAGACGACCGGTTTCGCTGTTGGTGTACTTCGAAATGGAGTCGATGTTGGCAACAGTGCGCCTCCAATACCCGCAGCCACCGTCTCTAGCGGCACCGTAGATTCAACGGTTGGTGAGGCCACCGTTGCCGGTGATTGGCTCGCGTTACACCCTGCAGCGATCAAGAGCGTGGCGATTGCTATTGATATCAGCAACGGCAGTCGAAATTGCCTGCGAAACGATCTCATTCGCGGTCCGTTGACTCTTCGCTCCGAGCGTCCTTGAATTTTAAGCATCCAATCGATCATAACCCGATCTTGAGTTCGGAGATTGAACAGTCGAGTAGCGAGATGCAGAACATTCGAGGCGTGCTTTGGACCACCTCAAAGTAAGGGCTCAGGTGTTGATTGAGAAAAGCGAGACCTGAGCCCTTGAAGTGAGCTGGAGTCACAGGTGCGTTGGGACTGGAACTGCTGCAAGGAGTCTTGCACTTTGCTAAGAGGACACGCCGATCTGGAGCACCGCTTGA
The DNA here is from genome assembly GCA_029262715.1 of Chloroflexota bacterium. Lineage (GTDB taxonomy): Bacteria > Chloroflexota > Dehalococcoidia > Lucifugimonadales > Lucifugimonadaceae > JAJCYX01. The sequence continues at coordinate 2,771 of JAJCYX010000059.1, read as the reverse complement.
AACTCGCAGACAATGAACCTCTGGAGTCGACTGGTCCGTATCTGCCCCGTCTGGTGGAAGAGTTCCACAGACAGCGAAGAGTCCGCTACAACTCACTCAGTAGCTGATCAAGCCGCTCCGCAATTCTGTCGCTCGCCAGCTTGTCCGACATGATCCCGGCGAACTCTTCTCTTATTCGACGCCGACCCTCCGACTTCAGCTCCGGGTTCGCAGAGTACGCTTTTACAGCCTCGGCTAACTCGTCAAAACTTTCAACGATCGTCGTGCCATCCATGCTCATCAACTTCTTGTAGTGGTCGACTTCGTAGCGGAAACGAACGCCTAGCTCGTCGGGCACGCTTTCCGTGCCGTTGAAAGCGATATTAATTACTGGAATATCGGCGCAAGCGGCATCGATCGCCGGCGTTCCCTGCCCACCGACCAACATTTTGCTCTGATTGAGTAGAGTACTGGTCAACCGAGAGTCCATTCGCATCTCTTCAACTGAACTCTGCTTCACTTGCGTCGCTTCCCATAGACGTACATTTGGGAGTGATCGCAACTCACCAAAACGTTGTTCGAAGAAGACATCGAATGGGTGACTTCGCACGACGATGACCGTGTTTTTATCGAGCTCGAGCTCGCCTTCGGCCAGCATCTCTGCCAAATATTGAACTACAGATGGCTCGCCGATTCCCCGAGGATTCGTGTTCGCAGCGAATGTGATGACCGATTGCTCTGCTCCAATGGCGAACTTCTCTCGTAACTCAGCTAACTCAGTGTCCGTTGGAGGAACCCGATACTTGTCGAACTGGCTTCCACCGAGCACCTGCACACGAGCCGGATCGATCTCGTGATATTCCAAAGCCTCTTCTCGCATAGTCTCATTCCACACCCAGTAGTCGGCGACCGAGGGTGGGACCAGCCCGTCTTTTGTGAGATGGTCCCAGGAACCGACCACTCCAACCACAGGCACCTTCGCTTTTTGTGCGTAGTGGATGTAACTGAATGAGATGGGTCTTTGGAGCATGGCCGTAACTACCAGAGCCGGCTTCCTTTCTTTGAAGATTCGTTCGATTTCGTTCGAGTGGTTAAACAGTCCTGACCACAGAATTCGACTCTGTAGGTGCAGCATGAATTTGCTACGCGGGAACGGAAACCCCAGGTATCTCGGCCAAACATCATGTGGCCTGATCGCAGGGTGGCCAGATTTCCCCCACTTTCGAGTGATCTCCTTGAATCGGCGTTGCTGGTCGAACTGGTTTACTTCGTTGTGCCGGTAGGTGACGGCGCGGTACAGGACGCTGTTTCGAACCTTCCAGAGTTGCTTCCTGATGAAGCCATCTCCGCGTAGTACCAGAGGTTCAAACTCCGCACCGTTCGACTCGATGAATTCCTTAATCTCAACTTCGTAACTGGAGAAAACAGGGGTCATTCCGTGTTTTCTCACAACAGAAACCAGGTTCTCGAACAGCGGCTTCGAGACGTAGTCTCGCGTTGAGAATGGAGAGTTGATTGCGAACAGGACGGATTGCGATTCAGAGGCCAAAGTCATGATCTCGATGAGTTAATTGCAGCCAACATGTGAGCTGTAATTTGCATGTCAGGTTTGCCCGGGAATCGCTTGCCATCGCTCCGATTGTGAAGTACATAACTCCTGCCCCTGTCATCCCGAACTCTTTAGTGCTTGAAATAGCTCACGGTACTGCCGAGCACACTCGGCAGGGTCGAATCGCCCGATGTTATTCGAAGCAGTGGACGTAAGCCTGTAGCGCAGGTCAGAGTCCTTCAGTAACCGGACAACTCCCGCCGCCAAATCCTCCGGGCTATCTCTATCCACCAACACGCCAGCCTCACCATTCATCAGGATCTCCTGCACGCCCCCTGGAATCCTGGGAGCCACAACCGGCGTGCCCAGGCTCTGAGCCTCAACCGGAACCCTTGCAAGACCTTCCCAACGTGACGAGACAGCTACAACATCCGCTTTTTTGATGTACGGATACGGGTTGTCCACATGCCCAGGCAAACTCACCCGGCCACCTAGCTCGAGCGAACTCACCAACTCTTCCAGATCCCCCCTCAACTCACCTTCACCCAGGATCAGCAGATTCGCGTCAGCATGGTCGGTAACCAGCTCCATCGTCCGGATCAGCGTTTCGAACCCCTTCTGACGCGTCAGGCGACCTAGTGCAACCACCAGGAACTCAGCATCAGGCATGTCGTCGAGCAACGTCGGCGCGGCTTCTGCAAGTTTTGCCGCCTCTGGGTTCAGGTGCGGGTTGAATATGGTTCTGATCCGGTCTCGCGGCAACCCCGAGTATGCCGCGACAGCGTCTCCCAACTCGTCAGATTCCGTGACGATTGCATCACTTGATTTCCAGACCAACGCCCAGGCCAACCTCCTGAGACGACCTGGCCTCGGAAAGCCCTGAACGCTAACGACCAGACTGGTGTTGGATCTCGAAATCCATTTTGCGATGATCGCGGAGGTTGGCATCATGGCGGCGATCAGCACATCCGGCTTTTTCCTCATCAAGTAAACCGCAAGCGAGAACACGGCGACGAACGCTATCAACAGCGATGTGATGCGAAAGATTAGCCAACCGCCTGATGGGAGCCTCGATGCGATCGGCTGAATCGCCAGCCTGTGCGTGGTCACATCATTCGCAGAATCCGACTTGACCGCACCCCACTCTCGGGCCGTCAGAATCAACTCTGCGCTATCACCCTGCAGCACCAGCTCGCGGCCAAGCGAAGACATGGCGTCTTCCACACCAACCTTGCCGGACAGC
>JAJCYX010000058.1 GCA_029262715.1 Chloroflexota bacterium | reverse complement strand
TCAGACGCGTGTGTTGCTGAAAAAGCTGACTACGTGTTTGCCAGGGACAGACTGCTGCGCATCTGTGGTGAAACGGGCATCGCGGCTATTCCGTTCGAAGATTTCACGCCCGTAACGGACCTTGTTAAGAAACTGAGCACGGAATTTGAACCCCTTGCGGTTCAATCACCAGAGTAGACATGATTCCAAGATATTCACGTCCTGAGATGAGCAAAGTGTGGACCGACGACAACACCTTTGAGCTGTGGTTGAAGGTGGAGATTGCCGCATCACAGGCATGGACCGACCTTGGAGTTGTTCCCGCAGATGACATGGAGAAAATCCGCTCTGCAAAGTTCAACCGTGAGACGTATGACAGGTTGTTCGAGGAGACGAAACACGACCTCGTCTCATTCACTCGGGCTGTGTCGGAGTCGCTCGGTCACGAAAGCCGGTGGATACACCACGGCCTGACATCAAACGACGTAAAAGACACTGCACTCGGCATGCAGATGACACAAGCCGTGGACATCGTTGACGCGGCTGTCGTCGGCCTCATGGATGTCCTTAAGAGACGAGCTGTTGAATTCCAGAACACGCCATCCATTGGCCGTTCGCACGGGATCCACGCCGAGCCGATGAGCTTCGGCCTCAAACTGGCGATGTGGTGGGATGAGATGCGCCGGAACCGCGAACGCCTTGCAGGGACGCGCAAGAGAGTCTCTGTGTGCATGCTCTCTGGGCCAGTTGGGACATTTGCCGGTGTGCCGCCAGAGATCGAGGAATCGGTTGCGAGGCAGCTTGATCTTGAGCCTGCTCCGATCTCGAACCAGGTGATCCAGAGGGACCGCCACGCTGAGTTTGTTCAGGTGCTTGCGCTGATCGCTGCGACGCTGGACAAGATGGCAACGGAGATACGAGGACTGCAGCGGACAGAGATTGGCGAGGTGCAGGAACCGTTCGGTACTCCGGGTTTCGTAACCAAAGGCTCCTCGTCGATGCCACACAAACGAAACCCAGAGCTATCTGAACGCATCTGCGGCCTGGCACGTGTGGTGAGAGGCAACTCCGTTGTCGCACTCGAAAACGTAGCGCTCTGGCATGAAAGAGACATCTCCCATTCTTCAGCAGAGCGCGTCATCCTTCCCGACTCGGCGCTGGCTGTTGACTACATCCTGTTCCTGATGACTGAGATTATCGGCGGAATGCTGGTATTCCCAGACAGGATGATGCGCAACCTCGAATTGACTCGGGGGCTTGTCTTCTCACCACGGGTAATGCTGGCACTCGTTGAGGCCGGTGTTGACCGCAAGGACGCATACGACACGGTTCAGCGCTGCGCAATGCTGTCGTGGGACGAGGAGAAGGATTTCCGGGAACTCGTGAAGTCGGATTCGATCGTCCTGGAAAAACTCAACCCGGAAGATATCGACCCGCTGTTTGACTACGACTTCTATCTTCGTCACACCAGCCACAGCTTTGCACGCCTCGGCTTCCCCACTGGAGGATCAAGATGACCGTTGCAACTCCTGTTTACGAAACCTCGCTAAGCGGTTTGCTGCATCGCGGCAAAGTGCGTGACACATATGACCTCGGTGACGGGCTGCTGCTTATGGTTGCGACCGACCGAATTTCGGCATTCGACATCATCATGCCGAACCCAATTCCTGGTAAAGGCGTAATCCTGACCCAGATGGCCACGTTCTGGTTCGATCTGCTCAAATCCGTGACGCCGAACCACGTGGTCGGAGTTGTATCGGACAGTGACGCCGTCCGAAATGTTCCCCGCACTGGAGCGCTGGCAGAGTTGCCAGAAGGCTACGAAGACAGGTCAACGGTCATCAAGCGAGCGGAACGTATCGAAATGGAGTGCGTCGTTCGCAATTACCTGGCTGGCACCGCATGGGCAGAATACCAAGACTCGGGCACGATGAACGGGGCGGCACTTCCGGATGGGATGCAGGAGTCCGAGCGACTGCCTGAGCTGATGTTCGTGCCTTCTACCAAGGCTGAACACGGGCATGATCAAGCACTCTCGCGCGCAGAAGGCGAGAATCTAGTAGGGGTCGAACTGTATCGTACCCTTGAAGCGAAGAGTATCGAGGTGTTCTCAGCAGCACACATTCATGCCAAAGGAAAAGGTATGATTCTTGCAGACACTAAATTTGAGTTTGGCTTCATCGACGGTGAACTGACTCTTATCGACGAGGTGCTTACGCCGGATTCGAGCAGGTTCTGGGATGTGGCTGATTGGAAGCCGGGAACTACTCCACCGGCGTATGACAAACAGTACCTTCGTGATTGGCTGCTAACTCAAGACTGGAACCGGGAGCCTCCGGCGCCGAATCTTCCCGGTAATGTGGTGGCACAGACGCAGAAGAGATACTTGAGTGCCTACGAGCGCCTGACGGGCAAATCTCTGACAATTTGAAGGCACACACGCCGAAACTGAATAAACCTGAAACTCTCAGACGGTATCGATATGGCAAGTAAAGACGAAACAAAACGACCAGCAAGCACCCGGCCCGACAACAGGCGCGGCATGACAAAGTCGCAAATCCGCTCAGAGCGGAGGCAGCGCAGTCAGTCTCGCAAGAAGCGCAGGCGTACCTTTTACCTCGCCGGAGGAAGCGTACTTGCCGTTGTGTTTATTTTGAGTCTGACTCTAGCGCCAGCACTCGGCGGAGGTCATGGCGGCGGCAACGCTGGCAACAACGCAAGCCAGGGCGGCGATGGAAATATCAACACCGGTGGTCCCGTACCCATCGACCCTGACGATGGCAGGACGCACATTGGAAGTGGTGTGGCCGGTACCGGTTACTCCTCTCAGCCCGCAACATCCGGTTCGCACTGGTTCGAATCTGACACGCCTGCCGGTGTTCCGGCACCTGCACGCTGGGGAATCTACAACGACCCTCTACCGGACGAAGTCTTGATCCACAACCTTGAGCACGGTGGCATTGGCATTCAATACGACTGCCCGGACGGCTGCGACGAACTGGTCGCTCAGCTG
>JAJCYX010000057.1 GCA_029262715.1 Chloroflexota bacterium | reverse complement strand
GGAGGATACCCTCAGTTGAGCAAGTTCTCAGAGAGACTTTCGAGCCTGGGCCAATCAGCACCGGCACGTATGGGTTTTGGCAGGTCCGCCGCACGGGAGAAGAACCCCGTGATGCTGGTGATCGGCCGTGGTGGAGATGATAAAAGCGACGCTGGTAACGTTGACCTGCGTTTGCTGGACAGCGCTTCAGCAGCAAAAGACGGCGACTGGGGACTTGTGGTTGACGGCGCCAAAAGCCCGGACACAGAAGCACTTATCAAGGATGGCGGCCAGTTCCTGCTCATCTCATCTGAGGACGCCAGCGCTGAACTGATGCTTTCCGAAGAGATTGGACTCGGATTTCCGGTCACCGACGGCCTCACGGATAGCCGAATTCGTGCTATCGAAGACGGCCCGTTCGAGTTCCTTGTCTACCAGCCTGAAGCGATCAAGTGGCCGCTCACAGTTGGCTCAGTTCTCAAACTGCAGGAACTCATATCTAGCTATTCGAAACACATCTTCCTCGAGCTGCCATCAGGGAATGGCCTGCCCAGTGAGAAGGACCTTGAAGTCCTGAAGAACCTACCTGTCTCAGCGATCATCATTGATCTAGGAAAGGTCAAACCGGCAGATGCGGCCAAGTTGAAGAAAGCTGTTGGAAAGCTGGAGCCGAGAAAGCCTTCCAGCAAATCCGACAGATCACCGTTAGTTCCACTCTCAGGTAGAGCCTCCACAGACGAAGTCGATACCGGTGATGATGGCTATGAAGACGAGGAAGACTGGGAAGAATAAACGGTGCGGCGCGGCTTGCCGCATTTTCTGTTTTCGTCTTGCTCCCAGGCCTCTCGCTGCTAACGGTGTGACCAATCGATCATTCGATTTGTCTCGAAAACGGCTCACCGAGTTCGGGACAGGTCCCCTTTGTGGAACTGACAGGCTCGCCAGCACGTAGACTTCAGCACAACCGGCGCTGAGCTCAATGCCTTAGAGTTACTCGGCACAGACGCGGAAGCCGGAATCGGAGAAACACGATGCAAGTGACGATAATCGGACTCGGGTTGATTGGCGCTTCGATCGGACAGGCGCTGAGAGCCAAGCACGGCGATAAGATACACGTGGTCGGATACGACTCTGACCAGTCGGTTCACAACAACGCCCAGCGCATCGCAGCGGTCGATCGGGCCGAATGGAACCTGGACGACGCGATCCAGGGCACGGATATCGCCATACTCGCAACGCCGGCTAACGCCGTCTACGACATATTCGAAGCCATTGGGCCGCATCTCGACTCGGGCGTTGTAGTGATCGATACCTCTTCATCGAAGCGCGCCGTCACCGACTGGGCAGACGAACTTCTCCCCACCTCCGTCGACTTTGTGGGAATCGACCCGCTAGTTGGTGCAGGGTTCAGAGGCCAGAAAGATGCCCGGATGACGCTGTTCGATGGCAAGCGAATTGCCGTGATGCCTTCTGTGCACACACGCGAAAAGGCAATCAAGACGACGTCGGACCTGATTGAGGACATCGGCGGTCGCCCTGTCTTCATGGATATCGATGAACACGACAGCTTCTCCGCTGCTGTGAACGGTCTACCTCTCGTCGTCGCGGCATCGCTCCTAACCGTTGCATCTGCAAGCCCATCATGGCGAGAAATCAGCCGCTTTGTAGACAGCAACTTCCAGGAGATCACTCGCCCAGCGTCGGAAGACCCTGCTCTTGGTCACGCAACAGCGGTCACAAATCCAGACATGATGGTCCACTGGATCGACCAGTTCATTGGCGTGTTGAGCATGGTTCGAGACGGTATCGCAGATGAGGAAACTCGCTACGACACCGACTCTGCGCTTGCTGACATCTTTGTGAATGCCTGGGAACAGAAGCTGAGACTGGACCATGGCATTGAGCCTGGCGGTCAGGCTGAAAACCCCTTGCCATCTGCGGGCGAGATGACAATGAACCTCATGCTTGGCAAGATTGGCCAGCAGATGATGAACCGTACGAGACTGGCGCGCAAGGACCCGACAAAGTACGACCGTCGCCGAATGCGGTAGTCCGGACGTGACTGTCCACGCATCTGCTTGCCATGCTTCTCGTCAGACGAGTGCTGTCAAAGTCCAAACATTCCACTGGCTTCGCGTCGGTCTGACGCGCATAATGCGCTGATGCCAGTCACCATCAGTGGTCCCAAACGTCTCAGCGGCGAGATAACTGCCCCCGGAGACAAGTCCGTCTCCCACCGTGCGGCAATGTTCAATGCCATCGCAAATGGCAGCGCCACGGTTACCAATTTTTCACCCGGCGCAGACTGCGCGTCAACACTAGATATCCTTCGCTCACTCGGTGCTGAAATCGATCGCGAACCGGGCCATGGGGATCTCGGCGACACCGTTCGTATCAACGGCGTAGGCATGTTTGGTCTGTCCGAGCCCGGCGAACTACTTGATGCCGGAAACAGCGGTACAACGACGCGCCTAATGTCAGGGATCCTGGCGGGCCGTGACATCTTCGCTGTGCTCAGCGGCGACGCCTCGATCCGCTCTCGACCGATGGGCCGCGTGGTCACCCCGCTGCGTGAAATGGGGGCTGAGATATTCGGCAGAAAAGGAAACACGCTCGCCCCACTGGCATTCGCAGGCGGCAAACTACGCGGCATGCGATACGAAATGCCGGTCGCAAGTGCGCAACTCAAGTCATCGCTACTGCTGGCTGGTTTACGTGCAGACGGCGAAACGCAGCTTGTTCAACCTGCTCAATCACGCGACCACACCGAACGAATGCTCAACGCAATGGGAGCAGATGTAGTAACGGACGGCCTGAACGTCAGCGTCGGTCCGTCCGAGCTCGATGCCGTCGATGTCTACGTACCCGGTGACATCTCAAGCGCCGCCTTCTGGATGGTCGCCGGGCTGGTTCACCCTAACGCCGAGATCGCAATTCGAGGCGTCGGCATCAACCCGACACGCTCAGGTGTGATCGACGCTCTGAAGATGATGAACGCCGATATCTCACTTGAAAACGAACGCGACGCTGCGGGTGAACCGGTCGCAGACATCATCGTGCGCTCAAGCGATCTCAAGGGCACGGTGATCGGCGGTGAGATAGTCCCACTGCTGATAGACGAGATACCGATTCTGGCTGTTGCAGCTGCAATGGCGGAAGGCGTAACCCGCTTCGAGGATGCCGAGGAGCTGCGAGTGAAGGAAACCGACCGCATCGCTGCGACCGCTGACTGGATGACCGCTGCCGGTGTGCAGGTTGAGACCACGAAGGAGACGATGACGGTACATGGCTCTGGCCGTTTACTTGGCGGTAATTTCAACGGTCACCACGATCACAGAATAGCCATGAGTGAAGGAATCGCAGGGCTGATCAGCGAATCTCCTGTGTCAATTACCGGAGCCGAGATCGCATCCATTTCATACCCGCAGTTCTGGTCGGAAATCGAAAAGCTTGGCGGCGCAGTTGAATAGTTTCGCAGCAGCGACCGCCGAAACGGCATCGCCACTGATCGTCGTTATTTCTGGCCCTTCCGGTGTTGGCAAGGACACACTGATTGAGCGGATGTCCGAGCTCGGACACGATCATCATTTCACTGTGACAGCTACGACGCGTGATCCGCGGCCGGGCGAGAAAGAGGGCGTGAACCACCACTTCCTGGAAAAGGAAGATTTCATCAACATGATCGCCCGTGATGAACTGTTGGAGTGGGCCGAGGTCTACGGCAACTATTACGGTGTACCGAAACAGCAGGTGCGTGATGCGTTGACTCGAGGTCAGCATGTGCTGATCCGCGTTGACGTGCAGGGCGCTCGAAGACTGCGTCAACTGCTACCCGAAGCGCTACAGATTTTCGTGATGCCGCCTTCGATGGCCGTCCTGCGCAAGCGTCTCAAAGAGCGAGGCGTGAACACCAGTGACGACATGGAGCAGCGACTCGACTCAGCAACGAAAGAGATTGATGAGTCAGACGAGTTCGACTACTGCGTGATCAATGAAGAAGACTACCTGGACGAAGCTGTCAGGCAGGTATCCGAAATCTTCGAGCGCGAGTCACTGCGTGAGCCGCCGCGGAAGTACGACATCTAGTCGTCACTATTCGGATGCGCACTTCGATCTGGACTAGAGCGATGAACATGGATGAGTGCTGTCAGGTCCGCTCAAAGACCCCGATGCAACTCACAGAAGCCGTTCTCTTGCCGTGGAAGTCGAGTTCCGTATTCTGATGATTCGCCCTGATTGATGCTGGTGTATATTCCCGTACGCGACCGAAAATGTCGATAACAGGTATGCGGAGGGATGATCATGGCGACTATACGTATTGCAACATTTAATGTTGAAAACTTGCTGAGCCGCTTCAATTTCTACTCATACGGCCGCCTGACAGCAGAGCGAGTTCTCAGGCTTCTCGACGTCGAAGGCGCAGACGATCTTCCGTTGAGACGCGCCCTGCACGTTGGTCTGACAGACGACTCTCGCCAGATGACTGCGCAGGCCATCCGAGACACCGAAGCGGACATCGTTTTCCTTCAAGAGGTGGATACGAAAGACATCCTCGACGATTTCCACGAGTACTACATAAAGAAATCGGTCGGGATCAATTACGGTTGGCGAAGGTTGATCGACGGCAACGACAACCGTGGCATCGATGTCGCTGTGATGTCGAAACCTCGAATCTCCGTTACACCGCACACAGACCTGACCTTCGACGGACTCGGGCTATTTTCACAAGAGATAGAGGACTATG
>JAJCYX010000056.1 GCA_029262715.1 Chloroflexota bacterium | reverse complement strand
GCTGCGTCTCAGACTGCACAGTGCTTGAGGTCGACTCCAACTTCATCGGCCCGGCGGCTCTCGCCAAGGCGTGGCGCTTCACGGAGGACCCTCGTGACGGCGAGCGGGACAACCGTCTGAAGGCGCTGAACGATGAGGACGGCGGCATCTGGGACTGTACTCGCTGCATGCAGTGCATTGAGGTGTGCCCCAAGGAAGTTGCGCCAATGGAACGAATCATGGAACTACGCGATGCGGCTATCGAGGCCGGGAACAAGAGTACTCACGGCTACCACCACACAGAATCGTTCTACAACTCGGTCAAGAAAAACGGCAGGTTGGACGAGACGAGACTTGCGCTGGATAGCGCAGGCTGGACAAGTATTCCGCGTCTCCTTGACCTGTTGCCGATCGGATTTAAAGCGATGATGAAGGGCAAGCTCCCGCCATTGTTCCCGCACAAAGCGGAAGATAAGCAGAAGATCAGAGATATCTACGAAAAAGTTGAAGGGGAACAGAAGTGAAATACGCCTTCTATCCCGGATGCGTTGCCCGCGGCGGCGCCCCAGAACTGTTCACCTCAGCGGTAGCCGTCATGGATCGCCTCGGCATCGAGTGGGAAGAGCTAACCAAGGCATCCTGTACTGGCGCAGGTGTGCTGCAAGAGAAGAACCGCAAGATGGGAGATGTGCTGAACATCCGCACACTTGCGATGGCCGAGGAAAAAGGTCTCAACGTCCTGGTGATCTGTTCGACATGCCAGGGCGTGATGTCACAGGCCAATCACCGTGTGCAGCGCGATGCAGAGTATCTCGCTGAGATCAACAGGATTCTGGCGGACGAGGGGCTCGAGTACAAGGGAACAACGCAGGTCAAGCACCTGCTGTGGGTTGCCATTGAGGACATCGGCATTGAGGCGCTAAAGGGCACGTTTCAGAAGCAGCTTGATGGCGTGAAGCTGGCACCGTTCTACGGTTGCTATATGGTGAGACCTAGCGAGGCTCTTGGGTTCAAGGAGAATCCAGGTCGCGACACTTCTCTTGAGACCGTGATCGAAGCCGTTGGTGGTGAAGTATTCGACTTCCCGGGCAAAACCGCCTGCTGCGGATTCCCAATTCTGTTCATCAACCAGGCCAACTCGCTGCGAATGGTGTCGAACCACACAGGCACGGCGAAAGACGGTGGCGCGGACGCTATGGTCACTCCATGCCCGCTCTGTCACCTGAACCTCGATGGCTACCAGCCGAAGGCTCGCAAGAAGAATCGCGGGGACAAGGCCGATCTGCCGATCATTCACCTGCCGCAGCTACTTGGGCTTGCAATGGGCATGTCCGAGAAAGAACTTGGGCTGCAGAAGCACATCGTCTCCACGAAGGAGATTGTGCGTAAGGTCGAATTGATCCCAGCAAAATAGCTGGCCGACGAACCTCAAACGAATGCTGGTTCGTTAGAACGTCTCAACAGAACGGTGAACGACCCCGACAGGTCGATGGTATATCCTGCCGTCAATCAGGAAGGTCAAATGGTGGCGAGACCGCTTGTGAATGAGCTAAGAGCGTCCATCGAAGAATGGGCAATCGAGCAAAGGCCAGATGACGGCTTTACTGTTGCAGCGAGGCGACTGACCGCGTTTCTAAGCGGAATTCTCTCTTGGCCAATGTTAGTGGTGCAACTAATCGTTAATCCACTGCTCAGTTTGGTGAGTATTGCCACTTTGGGCATCGGAATTGTGCCTTTTATCGGTCTGTTGTGGATTACGAACATCTTGACGGTCGGGTTTAGCAAACTTTGGATTGTGTCTCCGATATCGAGACCGCTTATTATTCTTCCTGGGTCGGTGATAGCGAGTCTCCACTCGGTTTACGTGCCGCTTCTTCCATACGGCGGTGATTGGGAATCCCGCGCGGAAGACATGGCTCTCCCCAACGTTTGGCCATATAGCTGGCATGTTCAGCAGCTGCCGAATCTTCGTCAGGAGACGCTCAAACGTTGGAACACTCTGAAACTCCAATTTGCGAGCAACGAGATCAGTGCCAAAGAATTGTTCGATGCGACCTATTTGGATTGGCAATTTCTTCGACGAATTTCGCCTAGAATTGCAGAGGAAGTTGAATCGGATTTTGAAGATATGACATCGTCGACCGATCAGCTGTGAATACAGCCGTAACATTGATCAACTCATCGTATGAAGTTTGTCGAGAGGAGACAGAATTGGTGTCACAAGCTACGTCAGGAACCGCTGTCGGCAGTCGAACTCCTTCACGGATTCTTGCCTTATTCGCGGTTTTGATAACAATCGCTGCCATCGCGTGCGGTTCAGACTCCGGCTCGGCTCCGGCTGCATCGGGCGGCGACACAGATGAAGCCCTGGCCTCGGTCTCGACCACGCTGTACGCAGACCGCTCTTTTACCTTCGATGACTTCGTGTCCGTAGGTTGGAAGAAGTCGAAGCAGTTCCCAACCGACACCGTCCCCGGCTCAACCGATATCTGGTACGGCTTCTTCGATCAAAAGGACATCGAGGTCAGGTTCTACGACTCGCATGCGGACGCCTCGACTCTCGGGTTCGAGTCAGCTTCCGGCGCAATAGACCAGACCTTCCGCGAGGGCGGGCAGGTAGGCGCAAGCAACCGTGGAGCCGGGTCTTCAGCCGTCACTAAGTACAAGGCGTTCGCCGTGGTCGGTGACACGGTGATTCTCTGTGAACTCAGTGTCCAAACATGCTCGGGTCTGGCAGACGCGCTGGCAGCCGGTTAATGAAAATCTAGCTCGCTAGTCTAGCTGGCTAGTCTTCATGCACCTTGTATTCAGTGCGGTCTCGATCGGCCATCGTAGCGTTCGGGTTCAGTTCGGGGCCTGCATCATCCTGCGGCTCGTATCCAAGCAACTTACGCGCTCGGTCAAGCGAGAAGATCTTCCAGTAGTTATCTGATGTTGCGTAGATCACTGCGTACTTGAGGTCTGTCGGTGCATCGACCGCCTTCGCATGGATCTGCGCCGTGTCTCGGTGACTCAGCCACAACGCCAATGCGCCCCCGCCGAACGACGGGTCATCGGTCGAAATGGTAAAGCCGATGCGGAGGTGGATTGACGAGACACCGTGATAGTCGGCGTAGTAACTGCCGAGAGCCTCGCCATACGCTTTCGAGGTACCGTAGTAACCGGACGGTCTAATAGGAATCGATTCGTCGAGCAGCGGATACGGGCGTTCAACCTTGTCGAACTCTCCAGCCATGATGTAGCGATACGGCTCATCGCGGTAGTAGCCACCTGTCGAGTGTTGCGAACTGCCGTAGACGACGCGCTTGACCCCCGCGATCTTTGCGGCTTCGAACACGTTGTACGTACCGACGAAATTGTTCTTCAGGGCTGAAGCCCAATCTGCCGTCATGCTTCGGTCTGCCGCAAGATGAACGACCGTGTCCTGGCCCTCAAATGCAGGCAGGATTGAGTCCATATCCGAGATGTTGCCTTTGAAGTTACGCTCTTCTGGAATGCCTTCAGCACCGTGGCGCGAGAGCGACGAAAGTTCGTATCGTTCTTCGAATTCACTCCGAAGAGCCGAACCCACAACACCGCTCAGACCTGTCACCAGAACTCGTCTCTTTGCCATCTACTTGCCTCTCATAGTATTTAACCAAACTTAGGAAACTGCGACTATGCGTGAACCTTTTCACCGAGCACATGCACCGCTTCGCCAGTTGTTAGCGCACGATTAATGCTCTCGACGAGACGCTGTGCAGACTCTGCGCTTATCTCTATCGCTACACGGCCGTTTGGCCGGTCAGGGTCATGCACGAAATCGACTATCAGCGCATGTTCCATCGCTGCCTTGAACGGATGATCAAAGTAGACGTTCGCCTGCTTGATGTCCATCCATCCGTCCGGACCCTTTGCAACGCCGTCCATTGCCGCTTTTTCAACTATCCATGAGCACATATTTTTCTCCTGTCGAGGTTCGAGGAAGCTCTTTGTTGTCCGTTAACGAGATTTACGCCAAGTGCTTACCGTAGAACTTGAACACCTCTTTCCAGGCTTCGGTAGCCTGCACAGGCCGGTACCCTGGCCTGTCGACGGCGAAGAAGCCATGACCAGCGCCATCGTAGCGATGGAACTCGTACTCCTTGCCGTGCTTTTTCAGCTCTTCCTCGGTCTTGTTCACATCTTCTGGTGTAGGCGACTGATCATCATTGCCGAAGATTCCGAGCACAGGACAGCTAATATCTGCCGTGTAGTCGATAGGCGCTACGGGCTGTCTCTCGGTTAGTTGATCCGGCGTTGCTATGACCCGGCCTCCCCAGCAGTCAACAGCGGCATCGAGCTCCGGTATTCGACCTGCTGCGAGATATGTCTGGCGACCTCCCGAGCAGAAGCCAATCATTCCTACCTTGCCATTCGAGTAGGGCAGCGTTTTCAAATACTCCATAGCGCCACGCATGTCGCCGATAAAACGGTCGTCCGGCACACCACCGGCGGCACGTGCTACGGCCGCAACTTCATCAGCCTCTCCCGGTCCCTCACGGTGGTAGAGGTTCGGGCAGATGGCGTTGTAGCCATAGAAGGCGAATCTACTGGCCAACCACTTAGTCGCATCATCCCAGGCCGGCATGTGGTGAACGACGATCACATTCGGAAAAGGGCCTGAACCGAGTGGCCGTGCGAAGTAGCCGCTAATCAGATCACCGTCTGCGCCTTCATGAGTAACAGTTTCGGCCATCAAGCCCTGGTACGGCGTCGTCATGATCTCTTCTCCTGAGCCAGAAAGTTCGGTGAACAAGCGATACTCTAATTCGGCCAACCAGTGGAAACATGCAGTCGGGCCGTGAGTTTGCGCCATGATATAGCGCAGAGCATAGCTGTGAAGGGTTCTGTAACCGCATGCCAAGACCGAATACCTGCGACCTGATATTCGACGGCAAAATCTACATATAGCGGCGACGCTCAGGTGGTTCTGTTTACTAAAATGGACTGCAATGACCAAACGTCACGGGCCCATCGGATGGAACCTCATATTTAGTAATCGATACCTGCTGATCGGACTTGCAGCCGCCTTCACTTTTCTTGCTGTCGCTTGCGGCAGCAACGGCGATTCCGTGAGCACAGCACCAACCACACCCGACACCGAACCTACCTCAGCCACCCAGACTGGTGACTCCGAAATTGGTGATCCTGAAAACGGCCGCAAGCTGTTCACGGGTCAAAGTTGCAGCGCCTGCCATCGCACCGGGGGAGGCAGGCTGGTAGGACCTGGTCTCGCAGGTATTAGCAGTCGTGGTGATGACGCGTATATTCGCCAATCGATGAGGGAGCCGGGAGCGATCGTTGTGGATGGCTTCCCAAATGTGATGAGCGATTTCTCAAGATTGAGCGAACAGGATGTCAACGACCTGATCGCTTACCTTAGAACGCTCAATTAGCGGCTCACGGAACAACGGCTTCAACGCTGCCGTCCGCGGCGACGAATATGAGCGAGCCAGAAAATCCTGTGTCGTCGAGGCCGAGAAACGTTCGCCTGTTGCCTTGAGGGTCTGAGAGCGCAATTACCGGTATGTCTTGCTCGATCAGAGTTACCGCTACACCGTCTTCGAGAGTTGAGTTGCGCAAGAATAGCAGGGGTGCACCATCAGTCTGCACCTGCATTCCAGCTTTCAACCTGCCATTCTCATCTCGCAGGAATAGTGCCGGATTGACGCCGTTGGCGAACTCGAAACCTACTCGCCGGCCACCACTGGCATCGAACAGGCTCAACACCGGATTTCCCGCCGCATCAAGGCTGATCTGTAACCTGCCATTGTCATCGTCATCAAACAGGACAAACTGCGGTGCCCCATCGTTGATCTCCAGCGCAGCGCGAACACTCCCGGCGCTGTCTGTGAGTTCGAACGACTCTGCCCTTATGGTCCTGGCGGTAACAAACTCAGATTGAGACTTTGAACTTGAGCAGGCTGCAATGGAGAACAAGATCAGAATTGCCAACAACAGTCCTATGGTCCGCGACCTCATTCCGCACCTCTTGAGTTTCTGTAGTGTTATCTGGCACAAGACATCCCGTGCCGTACCATAACCGTTACTTAATGCATAGGCGCTCCGGTAACAATCGGTCATGTGTGGTCGAAATTGAAAAATGTAGTCACTCGGAAATACTGGCTGGTGCTGCTTTCAATTTTGGTCGCAGTCGTGCTTACGGCATGTGGTTCGTCCGATGCCGCCTCGAATGACGAAACACCGACCGGGACACCGACTTCTGTTCGTGGCGGTGTCCTTCCTCCTACACCGACCACTGTCCCATTATTTGCAGACAGCGGACTGGCAGACCCACTGGACACGGTTCCAGACACACAGCTCACGGGATTGGTTGGATGGATAAACTCCGAGCCACTCGAACTGGAGCGGCTGTCCGGCGACGGCAAAGTCGTTCTGCTCGACTTCTGGACCTACACGTGTGTGAACTGCATCAGGACGTTTCCGTTCTTGAAGCAAATGTATGAACGGTACGAACCTCACGGTCTGACCGTGATTGGTGTTCACTCACCGGAGTTCGAGTTCGAGAAGATTCCTGAGAACGTCGAAAATGCAGTTGAAGCTGCAGGTCTCGCATACCCGATTGCGTTGGATAGCGACAAGGTTACGTGGCAGTCATTTGGGAACCACTTCTGGCCGACGACGTACCTGTTGGGAGCGGATGGAGAGGTCGTATACCGACATTTCGGTGAAGGTGGCTACGATGATACGGAGGCGCAGATCAGACAGGCGTTGCAGGATGCCGGGGTAGACCTGACCGATGTGCCTTCAGGCGGAGATTTCGTTCCTGTTGTTGCAGA
>JAJCYX010000055.1 GCA_029262715.1 Chloroflexota bacterium | reverse complement strand
CTACTCCCTATTTCCTCAACGCATCCAGGAATTCGCGGCTGCCTGATGTAATCCAGCCGTTCAGACTCGTGTAGAAGAACTTCACACCCTGGTCACGGAATTTGGCGACATTGTGTGCTCCGACCGTTGTTCCGGCCGTCTTCCCTGCAGCGATGATCTTTGCTATCGACTCGTCGATAGTACGCTGAACTTCCGGGTGGTCATCATTCCCAATGTGCCCCATCGATTGCGCAAGATCGCTTGGCGCAACGTGATACACATCGATGTGATCGACTGCGAGAATCTCATCCAGGTTGTTCACTGACATGATGTCCTCAATCAGCACGATGACCATGGTTTGGTCGTTGGCCTTTTTGAGGTAGTCGGCGACCCCGAACGACTGGCGCGGGCCGAACATGCCACGTCGGCCAATCGGCGCGTACTTCGCCGCACTCACAACAGCTTTCGCATCTTCAACGGTGTCCACATGAGGGACGACGATCCCCATCGCGCCCATATCGAGCGTGCGATAGATGGTGCTGTAGTCAGCGCTGCCAACTCTAACAATTGGAGTCATCCCCCACAGGTCAGCGGCCCTTGAGAGATCACCTACCGCGGCAAAATCCACCGGGCCGTGCTCTGCCTCGAACCACACAGCGTCGACTCCAATGTGGCCTACAAAATCAACTAAGTGAGGCGCATCGACACCAGCCAAACACGTTACGATTTCACCTGCGGCGAGCTTTTCTTTGGCCCTGTTCGCTCTCAATTCAGACATTGGACAACTCCGATCAAATTACGGCGTTTTTCGATCTCGCACAACTTTAGGTCGACAAACAATACTGCTACCACGTGCGGTTGTATCGATCAATCAGCCAAGTACCCGTTCAGTCACTCCGAATAATGCATTCATTGGTCGTAACTGTCGTTTTTCTTCGGAGTCGCCCTTTGAGGCAACGAATCTATTTAGGAAGCGCGTCTTCCGGTCCTGGAACTTCGACTTCGTATCTGCTGGCCATAGAACGTCAAGCATTCGTTCGGGGTAGTTCGGATATAAATTGCCATGCAGGTGACCCACGATACTAGGCTCGCCAGCCTCCTCGACAGATCGCCAAAACCGTTGCGTTGCACCCGCAACAGACTCTTCGGACAGGTCAGACCGCGATCCAATCAGTCTCATCCCACGAAAGCCAGAATTCTCAAGAATGGTGGCAGCGATCTGCTCCTCGGAAAAAATGACTCGGCTTAACGTCGGCAGATCCTGATCCGACTCTACCGACGAGCTCACTGCATCATTGGAAGCTCGAGTTATCACTCCTCTGAGATATAGACGTGCATCCCGTTCGTGGTTGTCTCTCGAAAACGCATTCTGAAATATCGTAGTGCCAGCTAGGATAGCGTCATCGATTGATTCAAAAAGGAGTGCCGCAGAATCGGTCCAGATCGAACCCTCCACAAGTCGGATGCAATATCTCTTTATGGCTGATTCAGTTCCCTGTTTGATGGAGTTTGCAAATAGATCCATCCGACCCATCCCAGCTGAAATCCCGCGAACCTGCCAGAGTTTCTTCGTCCCGAGAATATCCACATACAACAGACCAAGTGTCTTCTTCGTCATCACTCACCCCTTCATCAGCGGTAGCCCGTCTGTGTCTACATCATGCACTTCCAGGTGGCCTACACCCTGCTCTGTAACGTACAGCTTGCCTGAGCCAGCAGGGGCAAAGGCTACGTTGGTGGGTGCCGGGCCTTCCAGTGTGATGCGTCGAACAGCCGCACCGTCCGGGCCTAGAACCGTCACGTCTTGCTGCCCTACCACGGCGACATAAAGGTTGCCATCTGTTCCGAACGCCATCCCGTCCGGCCCTCGAAAACCCAGAGCACCCTCAGTCTCATCAACCACCGAGCCGAACACTTCTTTGTCGCTACTTACTGCACCATTCGACCACGCGTGTCGATAGATCAGCCCCGACTGCGTGGCAGCCACGTAGAGCGAGTTGTCTGAACCGAACGCAATGCCGTTTGTGAAGTCATAGCCCGTCCCGATGATCTCGCCATCACCGGTCGTCGGATCGATTCGGTACACACGTCCTTCTGTCTTAGCGCTCTGTCTTTGTTCGGGCGGCAAGTCACGCCAGTCGTCCATACGCACTCCGGAGTCGGTCATGTAGAGCATGCCGTCAGGACCGAATCGCAGATCGTTCGGAAACAGAAATTCTTTGCCTTCGCATGAAGTAGCGATGATCTCGACATCACCGTCAAGCGTTACGTGAAGGAGCGATGGCGGGTTTACCGACTCAGCAACCCACAACGTGCCGTCAGCAGCCAGCGTCATGCCGTTTGGACGACCTGTTTTCGCAACTACCCGTCGCTCTCGCCCGTCTGCGTTGAGCCACAGGATCCAGCCTCGGCTCTCGTGCATTTCGACGAGGCAGAGGTTTCCGTCGGGAAGTATTACCGGCGCTTCGGGATTCTTCAGGTCGTCAACGAATATGGTCATGTCTTCTCTCTTTTCGGACGACATATGCGGTGGAACCGTGCAATCTTATCGATCTATCGCCATTCAGTCGCTCCTTAACAGACTCGACCAACGGTCTGACTCGCCCGTAAAGTATCGATCCACGCTAAAGAAAGCGATTCACCGGTATCGTCCGCGGAAAGGATAGGCAGTGGCAAGGCCAAACGTTGTGTTAGTCGGGGGCGCACCGGGTGCAGGGAAGACCACTCTCGGACGAGCGCTTGCAGCCGCGCTTGGAGGAAATTCATTGAGCGCAGATGACCTCTACACAGCAGCGAAAACGCTGACGACGCCTGCAACCCATCCAGGGTTCTACGTGATGAACAGACCAACTTTCGCCGAATACTTCACCGAAAGCACCGTAGATCAGCTGACGGCGGATGCCGACGCGCAACACGAAGCGATATGGCCAGCGATCGAGTCAGTGATCCGGCTACGCGCTGCCTCTATCAGAGAGGGCACAGTTGTTATCGATGGCTGGTATTTTCGACCATCCTGGGTAGCTGAGTTAAACCTTGATAACGTCGCCTCGCTGTGGCTGGTGACTGATCCGGCAGTTCTGGAAGAACGAGAGCGAACAGATCCGGTTTTCAGTCGCTTTACCGATCCAGAGCGAATGGTTCAGAATTTTCTCGGCCGTAGTTTTTGGTATAACGATCTGATTCGACGTGAAGCAGAAAAATTGAATCTAACGATTCTTCACCAGGATGGAGCCACATCCGTCGAAGCATTGTGCTCAATCGCTGTAAAGCAGCTCAAGCGAGTCAACTAACGCCACCTGGGTTGAAACGACTTCCACTATCGAACAGCACCAGAAGAAACATGAAAATCAAAGAGATTCGCGCATTCGCGATTGACGTAACTCCAGAAGCGAAAACTAAACCTCGCGTTCCGCAGTTGACCGGAGACACTGGCTTTGTCAGTCCAATGCGTCGATACCCGGAGTTTTCGAGAGCCGAAACATCGCCCGGTCGCGGCAATTGGTCGAGAACAGCATGCGTCGTCACAGCCGAGGACGGCACATGGGGCTTCGGCATGTCGCTGTTCAGCGGACCTGTTGTCTCGCTAATCAACGACCATCTTGGCCCAATGCTCGAAGGCCAGAACTGCATGGCGATCGAGAAGATGTGGGACATCATACAGCGCTCAACAAACTCGTTTGGCACGGCAGGCCTAGTGAGCTACGCCATCAGCGCGGTGGACAACGCGTTGTGGGACCTGAAGGGGAAGGTGTTGCAGCGACCGGTTTACGAGCTGATGGGCGGACCGCAGAAAGAGAAGATCTTCTGCTACGCAAGCGCTACAGACATGTCGTACGGCATCGAGAACAGCATCGATTGGTTCC
Organism: Chloroflexota bacterium; assembly: GCA_029262715.1. Taxonomy (GTDB): domain Bacteria; phylum Chloroflexota; class Dehalococcoidia; order Lucifugimonadales; family Lucifugimonadaceae; genus JAJCYX01. Next base: position 6,613 of record JAJCYX010000055.1, on the reverse strand, counting down.
TAGAGCTTGGCTTTAAGGCCGTGAAGCTGTTCATTCGACATGGACCGGAGGACAATCTTGATGGCCTTCGCAAGAACGAGGAGATGGTTGCGAAGACTCGTGAGCAGGTTGGTAATTCGGTCGAGATTGCAGTGGACTCGTGGATTTCGATGAATGTCGAGTATGCGGTTCGGCTGGCTGAGGCCCTGAAGCCGTATCGCATCAAGTGGCTGGAAGATTCGTTCACACCCGAGGACCTCAGCAGTTACTCGCATCTACGACGAAGAGTGCCCTACCAGACGATAGCCACCGGCGAGCACTGGTATTCGTTGCAACCGTTTGCATTTGCATGCGCGAACGGGCTGGTGGACATATTGCAGCCTGACCCACAGTGGGTTGGCGGCGTCACGGGTGTCATGAAGATCTGCCACATGGCACAGGCACACGGCGTCTCGGTGATCTCGCACGCCGGAATGAACTACCCGTTCGGTCAGCACGTTTCGTTCGCAATGCCCGCGATCATGTGGGGCGAGCGCTCCGAAGGAGTCTCACCTCCGGGAGTCCCGCTTGAAGAGCGCGTCTCGCTCCCTGGCACGCCGGTCATCAAGGACGGTTACCTGGTGCCGAGTGACGCACCGGGTTTTGGGTTCAAATTCTCGAAGGAGTGGCTCGAAGAGCGGGCAAAGTAGGCGCTGTAGGCGTCGCCGCTTATTCGTAGATCAGCCAGGTGTTTAGGAATGGGAACGGGAACCCGAACTGATGCCGTTCAGCCAGATGATAATAGAGCCTTGCAATAATCAGATTGTCCTCGACGGCGATCTCGATCAGCTTAAGTTGGTCGCCGTAAGTTTCATCCGATTGAACCGAGATCGGAACTGTTCTTAGCCGTTCTGCAAAAATCTCAGCATTACCCTCGGCACTCGATTCGTCGGGATTGCTGATGACGATTCCCGTGAACGGCCGCTCTCCGTCATAGCCCACACCGGTGGCGACCAGACCGAAGGGTGAAAAAAGCTCGGTCTTTCGAGCAGTTTCTTCGAATAGAGCCGGATCGCGGCTTTGCTCGCCTGACGTTGCCAATGCGTCATCGAGCGAAAATCCCCTGGAAAAGAATGTCACGTCACGCATCAGGCCAAGGCTGGCGATCCACCTTGATACAGAGGCGTAAACCGCATCGTCAGCAAGCGACGGTTCATTCCCTTCCAATACGTCGATCATGTTCTCCATCACCGCGTATGAGATCGAATAGTACCCTTCGCCTTCCCTGACCAGAACGCTCGGGCCACGACCAATATGGTCGTACATTGGGGGAGTGTGCCTAAGTTCGATCTGCCCTATAAATTCAGTCCCCCACGAGTAGTACTCGACACCATCGTGCACTCGTATCGTGGGCTGGTCGCAATCACAAGCGGCAAGTGCGTTCGCGGTTAGCTCGGGGTCAAATTTGCCAAATGCGATGTCATAGACCAGGGGCGGACCTTCGCTATGTCCTAATCGAAAGACGTCGCCCGCATTCACCGATTGATCAGCACTCCAGGCATCAAATGCGACATTGCTAAACCAATTATTGACCGAGAGATAGTCTCGCAGACTCAATGGCCAGGAAGGAAGGTCCGGAATGAGGCCCTCCACCCAGGCGGCACTAAGTCGCTCGTAAAACTGTGCGACTTCCTGACTATCCGCTCCCGGCTGTGGTCGTTCAATCCCAAATGCCTCCAGGAACCCGGCATTGTCAGCCAGCTTGGCGTAAGAACGAGTTCCATCGTTGTCTGGTAATCGTGCCAGCAACTCTTCATAGACCGTTCCAGAGACCGGCTCACCAAAGTCTGCTGCATCAAGGCGCACGACTCGCATCGGTTCAGGGGTCGGAGTGCTCGTGGGAGTCGGTGTTCGGGTTGGATATGGCTCAACCGCAGACGAGCGCGTCGGGACGGGTGTTGCCGTGCGTCCAAAAGTGTCAGATGTGATGGGCGTAGCTGTCGGTGACACAGTTGCCGTTCGAGCGGCTGTAGGCTCGGCGGCGTTCGACGAGCTACATGCGACCACGGCGGCAAGCGCAATGGCGAGCATAAAAATCGAGGATGTTCGTACCCGGTAATTCAGGACGTGCATACCGCCCTCTATCCGCCGCTTGCGGTCGGTTCTTCAAACGTTGCGCTGACGTTCACCGTCGCACCGAAATCGGCTAGTACGAGGCCGTCAAGGTCCCTGTCCTCTTCGGTAATCAGGTCTTCGAAGCCTTCCGGGAACGACAGTTCGACAGCCCAGTCGGCTGCCATGACCCATCCGGTGTTGGCGTCGAGTGTCAGGGTCACCGTGTATGGATCGAAGATCATGTCCGAGAGAAGTTCAAACATGCTGCTCTCGTCTGGTTCAAGTCCTGCAATGTTCTCAGACAATCCCCCGACATCTCCGTCAACTAAAGTCGCGATTTCAGCACTCAGACGCTCTATCAGCGCCAGTAGATCTACTTCACCGGGTGAAACTATCGCCTCAACAGTTGCTGTTCCGTCGGAAATACTCGTTAGCTCGTACGAAATTGTCCCCGTCGTTGCCAATCCGAAGGTGGAAGGTGCGTTTCCAGAGACGATCACCGGTTGTCCGATCGTGTACTCACCTGACCGCATCAGGAACAGGTTTGCAGTGGAAACAACCAGACCGGTATCTGTCAGGAGTTGAAATGTTTCAAGATCTGGCAGTTCCGCTAAGACATCACGTATGTCTTGCTCGTCGTTCTCATGAATCGGAAAGTCATCACCGGCGAAAGCTGCCAGACTGAGCAGCGAGTCGACAAACCCGTCTATCGTCTCCGCCAGCTCTTCACGATTCGTTACACCAGAGATTGCACCGTTGTTGTCGATGCCGAACTCGACACCGAGGTCAAGCTGGTCGGTAAGGCTAAGTAGCGAGGTGAACTGGCTGAAGTCAGCTTCACCAAAACCGGGTTGCTCCAATGTCTGGTTTTCGAGTTGGCTCATGAGCTCTTCTATCGAAACAATTAATTCACCAGTCGCTCCAGTTGAGCCGGTCGAAATGAACTCGATGGTGCCAACGGTTGAGGTCTGGTTTCCGGGAATTCTGGGAGCTTCACCGCCACTCTCTTCGATGCGGTCGAAGAAGTCCTGTGCTGCAGCGTTGATATCAACCGATGAGGTGACGGTGACGGAGCGGGCGTCGCCTTCGTCCCATGGTGGCGCCCAGGTCAGGCTGTCTCCATCTATCTGAAATGACGATGCGGCAACGCCGTCGCCATTGCCATCACGGTCAGTTCCGCAGGCTACAGCTGTGATGAGAAGGGCAGCGAGAAGTGCCAGCATGAACCGCGGACTGTGTAATGTCTGTGTTCGACGGAGCTGGTTAGGTGCGCGGAACAGTGGGTACATCGGTCTCACCTCGCAAGGTTGCGACAAGTTGAGAATTTTCTGCGTTTTAGATTATGAGAACTGTCAACGGACGATTACACGCCAACACTTCTCTGAATATTACGGTCGTAGGCCCCGCGCAGACCGCAATACAGCTTCCAATTTACACCGACGTTCAAGTTCGCGTCGGAGCGGTGGCATGACAAATCCCGGCTATTGGTCCAGTGCCTGATCGCCTATCTACACAGATCATGCACGGCCGCAATCGGACCTGTCGTCCGTCTGTCTCCCACGGCATCCGAGCAGAATCACCACCGCAATGGCGACGCTACTGCCTAGTCGTCCTCAAGCGTTGACGTATCACCTTCCGGCAGGCCGAGCTCTCTCGCCTTCAGTAGCCTTCGCATGATCTTCCCTGAACGCGTCTTAGGCATCACGTCAATGAAGTCGATCTCTCTTGGTGCAATACCCGCAGACAGCTTGTCGCGGGAGAAGCGGATCAATTCTCGATTCAACTCCGGTGTCGGCTCGTAATCGGGCGTGAGCGTTACAAACGCCTTCACAACCTCCATTGCGATCGGATCAGGCTTGCCAATCACCCCAGCTTCGGCAACTGCCGGATGCTCGATCAGCGCGCTCTCAACCTCGAAAGGCCCGACAAGATGTCCGGCGGTGTTGATCACATCGTCCGCCCTGCCCTGGAACCAGAAGAAGCCGTCTTCGTCCAGCGATGCCTGGTCACCCGTGATGTACCAGCCCTTCTTGAATCGAGAGTTGTACATCTCGTCCTTATTCCAGTAGGAGTACATCATCGAAGGCCAACCGGGACGCACAGCAAGCGCTCCTGCCTCGCCCGGAGGAAGAGGGTCGAAATTGTCATCGAGAACAGCCATCGTGACACCGGGGATCGGACGTCCCATTGAGCCGGGCCGAACTGGCATGGAGGCGTAGTTGGCGCACATGATGGCGCCGGTTTCGGTCTGCCACCAGTTGTCGTGAATCGGCATCTTGTAGTGCTCATTGCCCCACACGACCGCCTCAGGGTTGAGTGGCTCACCAACCGAACCGATAAACCGCAGCGATTCCAGTGAGTGCTCCTCTACCGGCTTTGCTCCTGCGCGCATGAGAAGTCGAATCGCAGTAGGTGCGGTGTACCAGACCGTGACCTTGTACTTGTCGATGAGGTCGTACCACGCCTTCGCTCCGAAACCGCCTTCGTAGATGATCTGCGTAACGCCGTTCGTCCACGGTGCAAACATTCCGTATGAAGTGCCTGTCACCCAACCGGGATCAGCTGTGCAGTAGTAGATATCGTCGAACTTCAGGTCGAGCGCCCAGTGACCGGTCAACCACTGCTGCACCACGGCTTGATGCCTGTGCATTACACCCTTGGGTTTGCCGGTGGAGCCCGACGTGTAGTGCATGATCGAGAAGTCGTACTGACTGGTGTTCTCGATGGTGAAATCTTCGGCTGAAGCATTCTTCATCAGTTCGTAGTAGTCGAGGTCACCTTCATCAAGCGGCTCCGTATTTCGACCGTCCTTGTTGACGATGATGACTTTTTCGACGCTCGGCAGGTCTTTGAATATGCCTGAAATTTTCGACTTGAGTTCGGGAGAGGTGATAACGAACCGACCACCGGCATCTTCGATACGGTCCTTTACGGGCTCAGGCCCGAATGCGGAGAACAGCGGAGCGATCACGCCGCCAGCTTTGAGGATGCCCATTGCAGCGAAGTAGAGTTCAGGTAGCCGGTCCATGAAGATGAACACGCGATCGCCTCGCTCGATACCGAGGCCCTTCATCACAGCGCCAAAGCGGTCTGAGTGCTGCTTGAAATCCGCGTAGGTGTACTTCTCTTCCTCACCGTTCTTGCCAACCCAGATCATCGCCATCTTGTCGCCGTGGCCGCGGTCTACGTGACGGTCAATCGCCTCGTAGGCATTGTTCAGACCGCCACCGAGAAGCCAGTCGAGCTTCGCAAAACCGTCACGCCACCAGTCGAAGTCCGCACGAGCTGCATCGTAATCGACGAGGTTCGGGTCCACGTTCTTGTACGGGCCGGACGGCTTGGCGATCTCCTGGTAGTCCATGTCTTACTTCCGATTCGATGTTCTGGTTGTTCTGATGCATCACCGTGGGCCGCGTGCAGCACGGCCGGTATTCGAGGGCGCGATTGAACGCGCCGCATTCCGGCAGTGGCAATATAGCGAACCTTGCGCAAACTGCCAAAACACGGAGCGTTCAATCTTGTCTCGTCCGGGCGCTACGCAGTCTTCCGATCTGAAAACAACGGATGAGCTTTCACCTCGGTCACCGCAACCGGGTCATGTGCCGGGGCAATTATCAGGTCCGGCATACGCTTCTTGAGCGCTCTCACCATGCTGTATGTCTCGGCAAGTTGATCCTTCTCACCAATACCGGGGAAGATGTTTTCCATCAGACCTTCGAGCGAGTAGCAGAGGTCACCGACGTAGAGGATCGGCGGATCGGTGCGTACAAGCATCGATGTCGAACCCGGCATGTGGCCTGGCGTTGGCAACAGAATCATCGAGCCGTCATCCATCAGATCGTGGGCCATTGTGAATGGCGCAAGGCTTTCGTCTTGCACGGGCTCGAAATCAAACTGGGTCCAGTTGGCACCAGGAATTTCGATGTCTTGACGCAGCACAGCCCGTCGCTCCGGGTGAGGGCCAAGCATGTGCTCCCACGCCTCGGTGGCGACCAGCAGTTCTGCCTGTGGAATCTCACTGATACAGCCGACGTGGTCGAAGTGCAGGTGAGAGATCACCGCCTTGCTGACATCACCCGCAGCGTAGCCAGCCAGTTCCAATTGCCGGGTGAGTGTGTCTTCAGGGCCGATCTCGAAGCGGAAAACCTTGTTATTGATCACCCGCGTGATCCTGTCTGGCCAGTATTCGGGGTCAGTCTTTGTCCGTATCGTCATCCCGGCATCGAAAAGCACCAGCCCGTTTTCGTGTTCAATCACGAAGACTGAAATCGGTCGGTCCGGTATCCAGTCTCGCCAAAAAAAGATCCAGAGCAACGGGTTTAGACGACTCCCTCGCAGGTGCTGGGAATGCATCTCCGCGATTCCAGTGCTGACGACGGAGAGCGCCTTGATCGGACCTTTCTTATCTGGGCCGAGGCTGGAAATATTTGGATTTGCAGCATGAGTTGTCATCTCATGCCTCTTTGTGACCTCTTGCGACCAGTTGGATGGGATCATCGTGTGGTTATCTTTGTCAGAGACTGAACGTACGTCTATCAAT
>JAJCYX010000054.1 GCA_029262715.1 Chloroflexota bacterium | reverse complement strand
GATCAACGACGACTTTCCGTTCCTGCTCGGCCATGAAGCTGCCGGGACTATCGAGAGCGTTGGGGACGGCGTCGAGGATCTCGCAACGGGCGATTTCGTGATACTTGCCTGGCGTTCGCCCTGCGGCACCTGTCGCTCCTGCCTGCGCGGTCGGCCGTGGTACTGCTTCGACAGTCGGAACGCGCAGCAGCCGATGACGCTCACTGACGGCAGGCCGCTTTCGCCCGCACTTGGAATCGGCGCATTCTCGGAACTCACCGTCGTGGACGCCGGGCAGGCCATCAAGGTCAACCCGGCTGCGAAGGCCGCTGCTGCTGGACTACTCGGTTGCGGCGTGATGGCTGGGCTCGGCGCGGCGCTCAATACCGGGAATGTGACACGGGGCGACTCGGTTGCCGTGATCGGCTGCGGAGGCGTGGGCGACGCTGCCATAGCTGGCTCTCACATGGCCGGCGCGCACACGATCATTGCCGTCGACATCGATGACCGGAAGCTCGAATGGGCGAAGGGCTTTGGAGCGACTCACATCGTAAACGCATCGAAGGTTGACCCTGTCGAGGAGATTCGCAGGCTTACCGGGGGCAACGGCGCAGACATCGTGATCGAGGCGATTGGAACTCCCGAGACCTACAAGCAGGCCTTTTACGCCCGCGATCTAGCCGGAACTGTTGTGCTTGTTGGGGTGCCGAACCCGGAGATGAAGATTGAACTGCCGCTGATCGACGTGTTCGGGCGAGGCGGCACTTTGAAGTCTTCCTGGTACGGAGACAGCCTGCCAAAGCGTGACTTCCCGATGTTCATCGACCTCTATCTGCAAGGACGTCTGAACCTGGACGGTTTTGTCTCGGAGACGATTGGTATTGACGATGTTGAAGAGGCGTTCCACAAGATGGAAAAAGGTGATGTGCTGCGGTCAGTAGTGCTGTTCTAGCGGCAGCAGCAAGCTGCGTTTTTCAGTGGGTCCCGAGTAACCGTCAAATCGAAAAGTGGCCGTGCCACCTTCGTCCTGAGCCAGAGCGAAGGAAAACGGCACCGATCTCACGCAGTTGTTGGCGGGTGGATGATGTCTACTCCGGCTACCGAGTGCTGGAAGCTGTAGATTGAGCCGTCCGACTCCGAGGTTACGTATACGGTTCGCAGGTCGGTGCCGCCGAACGTGACGTTTGAAGGACGCCACTTTGGGCTGTAGTACAGCTCCGTCAGGCTTCCATCCGGACCAACCAGCGCCAGCGAATTGATACCTGGTAGCGTCTGGAAAATGTGACCTTCGACGTCCACCGCGAGGCCGTCTGGCGATGCCGGTTCTCGGAACCTGCGCACCAGGGTCTCTTCCATTGCTCGGCCAGTTTCGTCGAACTGGAACTTAACCAACCGGTGCGCCCGCATCTCTGCGATGTACACGCCACGGCCATTTGCTGTCAGGTCGACTCCATTTGGGTACGCCAGTTCGCTTGCGAAGACCCCGGTCGTTCCGTCTGGCTTCACCCTGTACACGGGGCTTATTGCAGGGTCGGGCGCAGGCGTGCGTGCAGGATCGGTGAAAAGCAGGTCGCCATTGGGCAGAAACGCAAGGTCGTTCGGGCCGCCAAATTTTCGAGATTCGTGCTCTTCGGCGAATATTTCGCACACGCCGCCACCGGCCATTCGCAGAATCGCCTGCTTCCCTGCATCAGCTATGAAAAGCGTGCCATCCGCAGCGAATGCCAGTCCGTTTGGCCGCCCCGCTGTGTCAGCGACCTGCTCGGTCGAGCCGTCCTGCTGCAGCCGGTAAATGTGGCCGTCGCCTGCGCTCACAAAATACAGAAGACCGTCCGGTCCCCACGCCGGTCCCTCAGGGATATCGATACCCGAAGCGACGACCTTGATGCCCTGGGGAAGGTTCTCTGGCAGCTGGGTCGTCAAGTCATGCTCCGTTCGGCGGAAGTTGTAGGTATTCGTCGCGGCCAGTCGAGTTTAGCATCGGCGGCAAGCCGTTTTACTCAGGAAATGTGGCTCGCCGCCTCGTCTGGTCGAGTTGAGCATCGGTACGACGCTTGATACAGTTTCTGAGACCGGAAACCGACTCGCTGGTCGGTACACTTGAACGGCGCATATCCAACGAGCAGCGCGCTACCCTCCGAATCCCATATGACCACTGGCACCACCAATACACGTGAGCGAATACTTGAAGCGGCCGAGGCCGTCTTTGCAGACAACGGATACCACGACGCCATCGTGGACGAGATTGGCCGTCGGACCTCGCTCTCAAAAGGCGGCCTCTACTTCCACTTTCCCAGCAAGGAACGGCTGTTCTTTGCAGTGCTCGATCGGCTTGCAAACCGGCTGGTGAAGAAGGCAGAAGACGCAGCTTCTGGCGACGGTCCAGCTCTTGTGAGGGCTGAACTTGCGCTGCGTGCAGTGCTCACATCGCTCTCTCGCAACCGAAGACTGGCGAAGCTGGTTGTTGTGCAGGGATACAGCATGGGCAACCAGTTCGAGCAGAAGCGTGCGCAGATTTTCGATCGATTCGAGAAGGTGATCGAGGCGCAACTACGCGAAGCTGTGGACAACGGTGAGACGGGTCGTATTGACCCCGAACTGACCGCTCGCATCTGGCTAGGAGCCGTGAATGAGTTGGTGATTCACTGGCTGCACGAGGGTGGCGTGAGCCCTGCGCAGCGTGCAGATGAGATCACCTCGGCGTTGGTTTATGGCGTTGGTGGCGAGCGACTGGAAGTGATGGCATGAGCACTGCACAGCCAAAGCAAGTGGACTCGACAACGCCGTTGCAGCGGTTCCGGCTGTTCCTGGAAACGATCAAGTTCGAGCACTCGATTTTTGCCCTTCCGTTCGCAATTGCTGCGGCGTTCATGGTCTCTGACGGCTGGCCGGACTGGAGCAGCTTCGGGTGGATCGTGCTGGCGATGGTCAGCATGCGCACGTTCGGGATGGCCGCCAACAGGCAGATTGATGCAGAAATAGATGCTCGAAATCCCCGCACCGCGTCCCGGCCAACCGCAACCGGCGTTGTCTCCCGCTTCCAGTTGTCTGCTTACATGATGGTCGCAGGCGGCGCATTTGTTATCGCTACGTTCCAGTTGGACAGCATGGCGTGGCCGCTTGCGCCGATTCCGCTTGCGGTGATGATCGGTTATCCGTACCTGAAGCGGTTTACCTGGCTGGCGCATTTCGGCATGGGCAGCGTGTATCTGATCGTTCCACCGGCAGTGGCCGTTGCCATGACCGGGACGCTGCCTGCGTGGTCGATTATTCTCGGTTTCGCTGGGATGCTGTGGGTAGCGGGTTTTGATGTGCTTTACGCCACGGCTGACCGAGATGTTGATATTGAGCAGCGGCTGCATTCGATACCGCAGCGGTTCGGGATTGCGACGGCGGTCAATACGACGCGAGTGCTGCACTTGAGCGCGGCTGTATTGCTGTTTGTGGCCGGAGCGGTGTTCGGTGTCGGCGCTATCTATTATGTCGGTGCTGCCGCTGCGACTGCGCTGCTGGCGTACGAGAACAGCCTGGTTTCTGCGAACGATCTTTCTCGGCTAAACATGGCGTTTTTCACGATGAATGGCGTGATTGCGGTGGTGTTCGGAGCGCTGGCAGCGGCAGATGCGGTGGTGTTCTGATGGCGCGTGTGCCGTTCTATGGGCTGCCGGCCGTTGGCCGACTAGCCCACCCTCTAACTCCCACCCTGACAGGGAGGGGGAACGTCTGTCATTCTGAACTTGATTCAGAATCTCCTGGTGACCGTACTTCAGCGGTCAGATCCCTCCGCTGCGGTCGGGATGACATAAAGAAAGCACCGCCCCAACCGATGGGTTCGGTCGAGTCAAGACCATATAAATGAAAACGAAACTTGTTTCCGTTGTGGTTAGCCTGTTAGGGAGATAAGTGTATGGGCAGATACATAGTTGGTATTGCCGGGGCTTCCGGCGCTCCGTATTCGAAGCGAGTGCTGCAGGGTTTGCTTGCTGGCGGGCATGATGTGAAGTGCGTCATCAGTGACGCTGGGCGTCGGGTTCTTGAGGTTGAAGAGAGGCTGTTGCTTACTGGCAACACAAACACTGACCACCCGGACATTCTTGAGTGGCTGGGCATGGAGTCGACGGGGTCGCAACTAGAACTGCTACACCATAAGGATGTCGCGGCGAGCATCGCCTCAGGGTCGTTTCACACTGACGGCATGGTCGTCGTTCCGTGCTCTGGTGGAACGCTTGCGAAGATAGCGAATGGCATCTCTAGCGGACTACTTGAGCGCGCTGCTGATGTGTGCTTGAAAGAACGGCGAAAGCTGATTCTCGTCACTCGTGAAACACCGCTCAGCCTGATCCACCTGCGTAATATGACTGCCGTGACTGAAGCAGGTGCGATCGTGATGCCTGGATCACCCGGTTACTATCACCAGCCGAAGTCGGTGCAGGACATGGTGGACATGATCGCCGGGCGCATTCTCGATCATCTTGGAGTGGACTCCAAGTTGCTTCAGGAATGGACCGGGCCTGAACCGGCAGCATATGCAGAGACGGAGTGAGTGCAGCAAGCTGCGGCGTTTTCTATCCGTCATCCTGACCGAAGCTGAGGGAGCTGACCATAGATGTAAGGACAACGAGAGATTCTGAATCGAGTTCAGAATGACAAAGTGTCAGCCCCTGGCTGACCAGCCCACCCTCTAACTCCCTCCCAGGCTGGGAAGGAGGATAAAGCAGCACCCTCCCTCTAACTCCCTCCCTGGCAGGGAGGGAGGGCAAAATAAACAAGGAACCATATGGCCTTTACAGACATGCAGTCGTTCATTCGCCACCTCGAAAAGGAGG
>JAJCYX010000053.1 GCA_029262715.1 Chloroflexota bacterium | reverse complement strand
CGTCGAAGTCGCCCACCACGAGGATGGTCGTCAGTTCAGATGTCGTGTCGGGAAACGTTGCCAACGAAACTTCCTATCGTCACTTAAAGGATTCTCTCAACCATGCCGGACAGGTATCTCGCCTGGCCCGCATGTTGGATTTTGTCGCTGAGAACACTTACCAGTCGGACGCCTACCGAAACTGGCGGATCGTACGACTGGTCGATGATGCGGTCCAGTTCGTCGCCGTCTACTGTCGCAAGGTACTTAAGAGTGCGATCGGAAATCGCCGCGTGATGCGCGATCAACAGTTCGCCATCGGGATATATTGCAGCGACCTCATCTGGGCCATGCCCACGACCATCGTTCGCGGGGTCAGGAGCCATGCCGAACTTCGCAGCCCAGCCATCCGTGACCCACGCCTGTTCGATGCTCGCCACTTCAGACACATGGTCGTCCTGAATGCGAGTCAGATGCCACGTCAGCCAGGCGATAGAGTTTGCGCCGGGCTCGGGCCTGTAGTTGAGCCCCTCACTGCTCGTTCCGTTCACAGACCGTTCGACAAGCTCTCGGATGCGGGTGAATCCGTCTTTCAGCACGTCTCGACTTTCCATATAGCCGCCTCCGTAGTTCCTGCCAGACCGGTCTACAGTCGCTTCAGTCCGGTCTCTGTCATACCGACTGCGGACCATTCCCGCGGTTTCAGCTTCGAACCGCAATCGCACTTTACTTTACGCGCTCGCTTTCGACGCAGGATGTTCTCGCCGCACGATGGACACTCGACTGCATATCGGAGTCGATCGCGCCACGCACTATGGTCGACGCTGACAAATCTCCCGGCATCGAGGCCAAGTTCGCTACAGGCGATCTTGAACTCCTTGCCGTGTGCACGCGCCTTCGGTGTTCGCTGGTGAACAATAGCGTGCGCAACTTCGTGGAGCGCGACATGCTGCTGCTCTTCCGGAGTACCGAGCGCCAACAGCCGTGACGAAAGTCTGATCTGGTTTCGAGATGGGGTGAACGATCCGAGTGTCCGCATCATCCGACGAGACACCTTAATTACCGGCATGTCTCCATCCGGCACCCACCGACGAAACGTGTTGCGAATGACTTCGAAGAGGTCGAATGGAGGTGGAACGACAGGTGTATCCAACCCCGGAAGTGCAAGCTGCGCGAGGCTGTTTGATGTTCGAGTGCGTGGGGGAGTCATGTGTTCCGCTGCGGATAATGGAGGAGGCGATCTGACGACACGACGGTCATTCACGAAAGCGTAGCCGTCTCCCTGCCGTCTCTCCAACACGAGAATAGGCGACCGCTCAGGCTCCGAATCGAGCCGGACTCAAGAACTCCGGGTCGACGCCAGAGTCGGTACCACTTGCGATATCCGCAGCGACTCTCCCAAGCGCAGGGCCAAGAACGATGCCGTTTCGACCGCCACCACTGGCAACAATGATGTTGCTCTGCTCGGTCAGTGAGCCGACGACTGGAAGCCCATCTGCTGTTACAGGTCTCAGGCATGCTGTTTGCGTCACGACTTCAGCATCGGAAAGAAACGGAAGAACTCGTCTCGCAGAAGCCAGGATTCCGTATCTTGCATTGTCAGTTGTCTGCTCATCGAATCCAACGCGCTCCTCGGTCGTCCCACACCACAGCAGGCCATCAGGCTTCGAACCTGCATAGTCTGAGTCCCACCAGACTGAGACGCGCATCGGCGGACCAGGTGCCTTCATCCTGACGATCTGTCCCTTGAGCGGCTCGATAGGCACAGACATTCCGACTTGCTCAATTAGCCGTGTCGACCACGGTCCCGCAGCGACAATCAACTGCCCTGCCGAGTAGGACTGACCGTCAGCATCAACTCGCACGCCTCTTGCACCATCAGAAACGACCGATCCCACCTCGGCTGGAACGAGCTTTGCGCCACGACGTTCAGCCGCTTGCCAGAGTGCATTGGTGAACTGAGAAGGACTGATCTCAGCGGTATCTCCGAGATAGAGCCCTCCGGGAATGTCCGGGGCTATCCGAGCTTCGACGTGACTCAACTCGCCATGTTCGAGCCAACGTGCGTCACCAATTAACGACGAACCACTACGGTAAATTTTTCGATACTGCTCAGCATCAACCTCGTTCAGCGCCAGCATGACTGAGGCTACTTCACGGCGCACAATTTCGCCTTCTTGCGACAGCTCTTCGGCAATCTGTTTGTGCAGTTCAAGTGAAAGCTTCGTCAGTTCGTCAGCTGGATTCGACGGGTCTTCGAACAGGCGTGGGAGCAGGACGCCAAACGCGAAACCGGAGGCATGCGCTGCGATTGAATCCTTTTCGAACAGCAGCACGCTCTGACCTTGTTGGGTCAGGAAGTAGGCAGCCGAACATCCCGCGATTCCGCCGCCAACGATGATCACGTCTGCTGAATTCTCAGTCACGGCGGATCACGACGTTGTCAGGCGACGAGTGGTGTATGCCGAGTCATCCTCATCACCCGGAGTGCGGCGCGTCCGTCTTGCGACTTCAGTTTCCTGGGCTTTCTGCGCAACAGCCTCGGCTACGTTTTGCGCAACCCGTTCATCGAAAACACTCGGAATGATGAAGTCTTCCGAAACAGCGTTCTCCGGGATCACTGCTGCAATAGCCTCAGCAGCAGCAATCTTCATCTCATCGTTTATCTCTCTCGCACGCACATCGAGCACGCCTGCGAAGAGTCCAGGGAAGCAGAGAGAGTTGTTGACCTGATTCGGGTAGTCAGTTCTCCCTGTCGCCATGATGCGAACGTTGTCGGGAACATCTTCGGGCCATATCTCAGGGTCAGGATTGGAAAGCGCAAACACTATGGCGTCATCGTTCATGGTTGCGATCTGCTCAGGCGTAACGAGTCCGGGACCGGCTAACCCGAGGAAGACATCTGCGTCTTTGAGACCGTCTTCGAGAGAGCCGCCAAAGTTGTCCGGGTTCGTATTGTCCGCGTACCACTTCTTCATTATGTTGTCACCGTAATCTCGCTCCCGAGAAAGGGCGCCCTGCCTGTCAAAGCCGACGATGTTCTTCACTCCGTAAGACAGCAAGATCTTCGTGCAGGCTGTACCCGAAGCACCAACACCGGCGACGGCAACCTTCAGGTCTCCAGGACGCTTCTTGACCAGCCGTAGAGCGTTGATCAGCCCTGCGAGTACAACCACTGCCGTTCCGTGCTGATCATCGTGAAAAACCGGGATATCAAGGTCTTTTTTCAGACGCTCCTCAATCTCAAAACAGCGAGGAGCGCTGATGTCTTCGAGGTTGATGCCGCCAAATCCCGGGGCAATCGCCTTGACCAGTTTGATGATCTCTTCAGTGTCCTGCGTGTCGACGACGATCGGCCATGCGTCGACACCGCCGAACTCTTTAAATAGCAGCGCCTTGCCTTCCATCACAGGCAACGACGCGGCAGCGCCGATGTTGCCGAGACCAA
>JAJCYX010000052.1 GCA_029262715.1 Chloroflexota bacterium | reverse complement strand
ATACAGAAAGTTGCGTCAGAGCAGGTGCACATCCCATTCACGCCGGCGCTGGAATCACTCGTCTACCCGAACCCGGACAAGATCAAAGACGCTGTGCGAGCCGCCTTGGAGTAGGGCAGCAGGGGCGGCAACCAGTCGCCTACCATTGGTAGTAGGAGCCTATTCACACTCATCTTGAGCCGGGGTACCCGCTTGCGGGTCAAGGACCGGGTGTGAGGGCCAAACTCAGGCACAAATCTTGTTACGACCCGACACGTCAGCAGCTGTCTGCTCATGTACAGAGCGATGTCACATCGGCGGGTCAGATCCCTCCGCTACAGTCGGGATGACAACAAGAAAACGCGGCTTGCCGCCCGCCTAAACCTCGGTGTCAGCGGTCTGTTGCAGGTTCAGGCGATAACCGACGCCACGCTCATTCTCTATCGGATCAAAGTTCGGATTAATGGCTGCGAACTTTGCACGTATACGCTGTACGTGAACTTTCAAATACTCGGTCTCTTCGATGTATTCGCGGCCCCAGACCTTCGCAAGAAGTGTGCGCCTCTGCACCACGTTCGGGTGGTTCTTCGTCAGGTGATACAGCAGGTTGTACTCCGTCGGAGTCAGCGGAGCCTTCACACCATCGTACGAAACCGTGTGGTCTGAGAAATTGAACTTGAACGGCCCTTGAACGAAAGCAGCCTCATTCGTGCCCAGCGCACCGACAGAACTCCTGCGTAGCACAGCCTTGATACGTGCCAGCAACTCCAGGTGACTGAACGGCTTCGTGATGTAGTCATCAGCACCGGTCTCAAGTCCCTTGACCATATCCAGTTCGCTGTCACGAGCCGTCAGCATGACAATCGGTACGTCCGTCATCTCTCTCAGCCTGCTGCATACGTCAAGGCCGCTGATGTCAGGCAAACCGACGTCAAGGATCACGACGTCCGGTTGCTCGATGCCGAACAGGCTGAGCGCAGAGTTGCCATCGGGAGCCTGTACCAATTCCACTTCAGGCCATCTCAACGCGAAGCAAATTCCAACCGCTTCGATAATGTCAGGATCGTCATCAACTGCGAGAACCTTCAATTGAACTCTTTCTCAGCCGGCGCGACCTCTGCAACACCCGCTTCGGTCCCTGCAGGCTTCTCTGCAGATGGAAGACCGAACTCGAACGCCACACCGCTGTTTTTACCGTTGTCCGGATCACTCAGCAACCACAAACCGCCACCATGAAGTTCAATCAGGCCGATAGCTATTGCTAGCCCGAGACCAGAGCCACCACCGCCATGCGCGTCCTTGCGCACCGCTCGCTGGAAAGGACGAAATATCTCTCGATGAAGCTCGGTGGGAATGCCGGGGCCGTTGTTCGATACGCAGATGTAGAGTCCCCTGTTCGGCATATGTGGGAACTGAGATATACGTGAATATTGCGGCTCAAGAATGGTCGTCACTCTCGAACTGTTAGCTATTTCTGGCACAGACCCTGCTGTGACGGATATCGTGCCATCAACAGGGGAGAAGCGGATCGCGTTGGAGAATATGCTACCGAGTATCTGCCGCAGCCGAGACTCACTTGAAAGCACCGTAACCGGCTGGTCACCGAAACTCAGGTTGAAGTTGATCCTGCGGCTACGTGCGGCATGCTCCGCATCGGCAACAGCCAGGACAATTTGCTCGATAGCGTCAACGGGCTCGGTCTCAAACGTGACCGTTCCAGCCTCCAGGTAGCCGATCTCCAGGACATCGGAGATCTGGCGCTCAAGCCTCGCTGTCGCGCGGTCGATGCCATCAACCAGCCTTTTCGCGTCTTCTGGGCTGGCCAGCGCACTGGGATCACCGAGCAGATCAACCCACACTCGCAGCGACGACAGAGGTGAACGAAGCTGGTGAGCGAGGTTTGAGAGGAACTCGACACCGATGCCGCTGGGTGAACGGAACTCTCCGGAATCGGAGCGCGGGACACCACCGGGCTCTCTAACTACCGATTGCGCATCAGCAGTTTTGGTGTCTTCTGAGGTAAATGTGTTGTGAGCCTGCATACCTGACCGAGTATATTCAGCCGAGTATTACCAAAACCAGTTAGTTACCGACGAGAATCCGGCAAGGCCGTTAACCGAACCAGCCTTGCCAGGCCGAATTAAGTCGAAAGGCGATCCGTTTCTGTGCATGAACAGGGCGAAAATACCGAACTTTCACGTTTGATCTCAGAAAGCGCACCTGACCTGCGGCTTGCATGGCGGCACGCGGCTCAATTCGACGACATCGCCGTGATGCACGTAAACAACCAGGGTGAGCAGATGCTGCTCGGCCTATCAGCGCGCCTGAACTCAGGTTCTGACGAGCAGCTTCGCAAGTTACTCACCTCACCGCCGTGGACCGGCAATGAGGGAGACGCGGATGCACCACTTTCGCTACTGGTCTCACTTGAGATCACTCTATTGGAGCTCGCTAAGGGCAAGCCGGAACTGGTTCAAGCGGTCGAGACTTTGAGCCGCCAACTGGCTGCCGAGATCGACTCGGTGCAACGAGAGAAGGTGCGGTATCTCGAAGAGAGGGTTGCTACCGACGCTCTGACCGGTGCAATGAGCCGCCTGGCGATCATGGAGCACCTTGCGACTGAAGGTGCGCGGGCACGCCGCTATGGAAGGCCTATGAGCGTGGTTTTCATGGATGTGGACGGCTTGAAGAGCACGAACGACCATCTGGGCCACAGGGCTGGCGATGAACTACTGCGAAAGCTGACGGAGTGCGTAAAGCGAAACACGAGGACCGTCGATCTGTTTGGCAGACTCGGCGGCGATGAGTTCCTGCTGGTGTTGCCTGAGACCGATAAGGAAGGCGCTGATGCTGTTGCCACGAAGATTGGCGGGTTCCTGGCAACCGAGGGCCTGAACGCCACGTGCGGGACCGCAGGGACACCGGAGATCGAACCGGAAGCCGAAGCGCTAGTGGATGCCGCAGATGCCTCTATGAGAGCGCTAAGAGCCGCCAGGGGTTGAGGCCGCGTGCGGCGTTTTCCTGAGGTTCACAGGTTGCTGCTTGAATGAAAAAGTGGCACGCCGTCCTGAGTGGGGTACCCGCTTGCAGGTCAGAAGAGCTTGGTGTGGTGGGGCGAACTCAATGACAAGTCTTGCTACCATCGGCTCCTTATCTCCCCCGTTGTGAAGAGTGATGTCCTGGTGCTAGTTGGGACTGACCGCAGCAAGCGGCACATCAACCAGACAATGTCATTCTGAATTTGAATCAGGAACAGAAAGCGCGGCACCCCTCCTAATCACCAGGTCTCTCCCACACCCTGCTTGACCATGCCGACGTCACAGCACGCTCCAGTTCGTTCAGTCCAGGCCGCTCAACTGGAATTCTCCACGGAGAAACGCGCTCTGCCAGGCTGTTTGGCAGTTTCAGACGCTTCATGAACTGCAAAATCACGTTGCGGTCACCACCGAACGCAAGCCAATCAATATGCCTTTCGTAGGCCTCAACACGTGACCGCGCCACCTCGGCAACCTGATCGAACAGCTCCTGAATCGCCTTCTCACGATTTCGCACGAAGCGAGCGGCCGACTGCCCGCCCTTGCGCTGCCGGTTCTTCACATACCTGCCGCCCGTCTTGTGAACGACCAACGTCTCGTCTTCAGCGATTCCGAACGTGTAGTGACCGAGCCTGAGGAGGAGGATGGCAACGGTTAGCCGGCGCTTGAGCAGCTCCTCCAATTCGGAAAATTTCGTGAATTCTCCAGCCTGAAGCAACGGTACAGGAGGTGCGAGCGCAAGTAACGGCTCTGGCTCAGCAGGTGCCACCGTTCGGGTAAATAGCGCCAGGCCGCTTCCTGACTCGATAGCCGAAGACGGTAGCCAGTCCCAGAGAGCGCTCTCCTGACCTTCCAGCCACTCTTGCGACTTGAGCAGGCGCATCTTCCATGTTGCGCCCGGCTCCATCTCCATGTCCGCCAGCATCTCCAGCACAGATCTTCGTGAAAGGAGTTTCTGGTGGACCGGACCATGATCGTTCATGCTGTTGTCTTGCGCGCCGACAGAGATTTTTCCATCTCGAAAACGGCTATCGGCCCGTAGTCTTCAGAGCCGATCTCAGAATATTCCAGCTTTTCGTACAGGCTACGCGCTGCTGGCTGTAGTTCAGAAACATAGAGTTTGAGCGTTGCAAATCCTTGCTTCGCTGCCCACTGCTCGGCACGCTTTGAAAGTAGCGTTCCAACGCCTTTGCGCTTGAACTCAGGCCTGACCGCAAGCCGCCTGAATAGCGCGATTTCGCGGGCTGAAGAGAGATCGTCCGGCTCCGAATCGATAGCGGCCAATGCAACTATCTCGTGCTCCTGAGATTCGAGTACCCACATTCTCCGGCCAGGCTGTGCGTAGTGTGTTGAGGCACGTGCGAGATCAGCCATGAGGCACGAGTCTGTGTACTTTTTCAGTGCGATCCGCGTCGCACGGTCAGCGCCGTCTGGCAGGATGTCGTTCTGGGCAGCGATAAAGAGCGCCCGAACCGCCTCGTTGTCTGTCGGGGATATTTGGCGCACTGCGAGTCCCGGCGGAAAAAAATTACCGCTGGGACCAGAGGGCTGAGTAGTTTGGTCGCCGGATGGCTGTTCGCTTTGGTCGGAGCCTGACATGCCGATACTTTATCGCAGCACCGGGCAGCGTCACAGACGGGTAACGCGTAAGCGAAAGTGGATTAGTCGTCGCCCTCCGTACGAACCCAGCATCGGCGACGACACTATTTCCTGCGGAAACCACCGGCCCTCATCCCAGCATCACAATGCCGCCCGCAATAGTAGAGGCCCGGCCATTAATGGTCGGGCCTCTCAAATAACTTTTCAGTCGAACCGCCTACTGAACAGGCTCAGTCGTCAGGCCTTCGAGGTCGCCAAGCTGGGATAGGTCAATCCCGTCCAGGCTACCGTCCTCAC
>JAJCYX010000051.1 GCA_029262715.1 Chloroflexota bacterium | reverse complement strand
CCAACAGGTACAGCAACAGTTTGTATATCTTCGCTGGCATCCTGCGGCAAGGGGTTTTCGTGAAGATCCTGCGCGAGATAGGCGTGCGTAAACTCGGTCGAGTAGCCCGGAGCGACCCACGACCCGCCTAACTCGGTCAGTGATTCGGCACTGAACCCAGTTTCCTCACGTAGTTCCCGGTGAGCCGTTGTCATCGGATGTTCACCGGGTTCTCGCGTGCCAGATGGCGCCTCAAGAAGCACTCGGCCAGCCGCCTGCCGCCACTGCCTTACAAGCAAAATCTGGCCATCATCGGTGATTGGCAGCATAACTACGGAACCGGGATGATCGATGATCTCTTTGGAGACAGGAGCACGGTCTCCGAGAGTGAACTCGTCGACTCGGAGCGAGATGCGCTGTCCGTCATGCACTCGCGTTGAGGAAATTGTATGTCCGGTAAGAGGTTCCAACTCGGCTATATGTTAGCTGAATCCCCGTTCGACCGGGGCGTTCGCGGCAGTGGACCGACTCTCATTCCAAGCCGTCGCGAAAGATCACCCCAGAACGCTTCACGCCGATGTTTGCGCAGGAAGGTTGCCTTGATCGCTGCATGAGTGATCATCACTGTCTGTCCGTCTTCCAAAGAGCGGTCAAAGAAGCCGTCTGCGCTGATGGTCGTAGGTGTCGAGCAGTGAACGGTTAGTTCTAATGTGGACGTTGATTTGAGCACGACGCCACCGAACTGGCTCATGTGAGTGGCGATCGGTTTTACAAGGTAGTCTTCAGACTCCGGGTCCATAACCGGTCCGCCAAGTGTGAGCGTGTAGCCAGTTGAGCCAGTAGCAGTGGCGACGACGAGTCCATCACCTCTGTAGTCCGCAAGGTGAACACCGTCGACAACTGTTTCGACTTCGATAACCCGTAGCACGGCACCGCGGGCGATTGTCACGTCGTTTAGAGCGTGGAGCAGTGGGGTCTCATCTGTACCACCGCCAGAGATCTCGGCTTTCAGCATGAAGCGGGCATCGAAGCGGGCATTGCCGTCGAGGTACCAGCCGACCTCATCTACGGCGTCGTCTGCGTCTATCTCACTCATGAACCCGACACGGCCCATGTTGATACCGAGGATCGGGATGTTGCGCGGTGCTGCCTCATGCGCTCCTCGAAGAATGGTGCCATCGCCGCCGATAGTGATTATCAGGTCGGTCGATTCGAGCTCATCCTTGCGAGCGCCAATCGTATCTTGCGTCGCTGTCCACCAATCGTGACCATCGCCGTACCGTGACTGAAGTGCCACGACCAACTCAACGGCCTCAGGTAGTAGGCCGTGATGAATGATGCCGATGTTTGTGTACTTCGTCATATTCGGAGGTCCGATTGGAGTGATGAAACAGGCCCGACGGTTCGGCCGCTGACAGAACCGATTGTCACCTGTTTCGGGCTAAACCGCCAGCAGGTCGAGTGATTTCTCTGCCAGCCGGAGGATAAGCCAGGGGACTGCGCCGAATAGTGCGATACCGGCAACAGCAACTGCGGTGGCAAATATCACCGGCGCATCCGCGGTGATCTTAGAGTCGTCTTCCGGTTCCTCGAAGTAGATCGCTCGGATGATACGCAGGTAGTAGAACGCCGAGATGACAGTGTTCACGACACCGACCACAGCCAGCCACAACAGTCCCGAGTTGATCGCGGCGCTGAACACTACCGCCTTCGACATGAACCCGACTGTCGGAGGGATGCCAAGCAGCGATATCACACCGACCGTTAGCAATACGGCGAGCAGTGGCGATCGTTTTCCAAGGCCGTTCAGGCTATTGATGGCGTTGGAACCGGTACGGTTTGAGATTGCAATTATTGCAAAGAAGACTGCGAGGTTCGTGAAGGCATAACCGGCAAGGTAATACATCGTGCCTTGCGGGCCGGCTATCGGATCACCAGAATCTGTGTTCGCAGCGACCGCGGCGACGCCGATCAGCATGTAACCGGCCTGCGCAATGGTCGAGTATCCGAGCAGTCGTTTGATGTCGCTCTGCCCTAGAGCGAGCAGGTTACCGAAGACCATCGAAGCGACCGCGAGCGTCGCGAACAAACCAGACCAGTCTTCAGACAGCGCGTCGGAACCGAAAGCCGTATACATAATGCGAATAACGACGGCGAACGCCGACGCTTTAGACGCGGTCGAAAGGAACGCCGCAACCGGAGTCGGCGATCCCTGGTAGACGTCAGGAACCCACATTTGCCAGGGAACTATGGCCATCTTGAATGCGAATCCAGCCACGATCATTACGACCGAGAACAGGACCGCGTATGAACCGAATGGCACATCAGGGTCAGTAGGCAGGTCACCGAGGCGGGTCAGGATTATTCCGAGGTCGGTTGTGCCTGTGTATCCATATATGAAGACGATTCCATAGAGCAGGAATGCAGATGCCACGGCGGACAGGATGATGAATTTCAATCCCGCTTCGATGGACAGGCTGTCACGCCGGAACGCGGCCAGTGCTGCGGCAGGTAATGCGGTCAGTTCGAGCGCGACGTATATCGAGATGAGTTCCCGGGAACTCACAAGCAGCAGCATGCCGGTCACTGAGAAAAGAACCAACGCCAGGAATTCGCCCTCGAACTCCTTGAGGCGTTCGACGTACTGGACTGATGCGGTAATAACCGCTGCCGTGATGCCCAGCAGCAGGAAGTGGAAGAAGAGCGCGAACCGGTCGGCCACGATCGAGCCAAATAGTCCCGTCGCCGCTTGGGTATCACCAACAACGTCGAACCAGAGGTTCAGCGAAAACAGGAGTGGAATGATCAGTAGGAGCGCGGCGGCGTAGGTCAGCAGTCGCTTGTTGCTGACAAAAAAGTCAGCAAACACTATAGCTATGGCCACACCGGCCATAGCTATCTCAGGCGACAGCAGCCATAAATCCTGAACTGTCATCAGCGGATCGCTGCCTCGATTCCAATCTTGAATGTGTCAGTAATAACGGACGGCCAGATGCCGACAAGGAATATCGGGACGGTGAGTGCCACAACGGCAATCATGTCCACCCAGTTAGCGTCTGTCAGCTTTTCGTAGGTCTCATTCGACATGCCACCCGGCTGCGGTCCCGATCCGAAGAAGGTGCGCTGCACCATCCACAACGTGTACGCAGCGGCCAGCACTACGCCGAACGCCGCTATGCCGGTCGCCCACGGCCACACTGTGAATGTGCCTAAGAACACCATGATCTCGGCCACGAAACCCGACAGCATGGGCAGTCCAAGCGAACCGAACCCGGCGATGATGAAGAATATGGCGATCATCGGCATCTTCTTCGCCAGCCCGCCAAGGTGCGGAATGTGACGTGAGTGCGTGCGTTCATAGGTCAATCCGACCATGAGGAACGCCAGACCAGTGATGG
>JAJCYX010000050.1 GCA_029262715.1 Chloroflexota bacterium | reverse complement strand
CTTCGCCCGGGCATCTGCAGCAGCAAGCTGCCGGGTCTCTGCACCGTGCTGAGCAGGGTTCGCAACAGTGAAGGACACCGAGTTCACGCGGATCAGGTCGCCACCGCGTTCGGCAGCTGTGTCGATAACCTCGTCCAGCAGGTCAATGTCACGAACCGTAACCTCAACCGTGTTTGACACTGTGTAGCCGGTGATACGAGGCTCGCTGTGCCTGCCAGTACTGTCGTTGACCTCAACCCACACCGTCTGCGGGAAGATGTTGAACGACGTGGTCACGATGTCGTCATCCGCCACACCGATCTCTCGTATGGAGTCGAGCACAGCGGTCATGGCCTCGGCAGCCTTCTGCCGTGCCTCCTTGACTGTTTCTTCCTTTGACTCGACACCGAGGAACACCTTCGCAATGTCAGATGCAACTTCCTTCGTGCCAATGCCGGTCACCCAGATGCCAGCCTGATTAGTCTGGCCATTGTTGTAGACCGAAGGTACGGAAGCGAACGCGCCCGAGTCCCTGAACGAAGCCTCGGAGAAACCGATGGCAGGCGCTCCAAGAGAAGGCTCGATAGCCGAACCGGGGCTACTGGAACTGCCACCGGACGAATTTCCGATGAGACCAACGTTTGTGTTGTCGGGCTGGGAGCCGACCCCTGAAGGTGTAGGTGTGCTCGCAGCGGTGCTACTGCACGCGACTGCGGCAACCGCCAGGATACCGACCGCTGCTGCCATAAATGGCGTCTTACGGCCTGCAACCAGCCTCTTAAAAGATGTCAATTTCATTTGATTCGCTCCATCGTGCTGTGCTTTTGCCCGTTTAAGGGGCGTTAGTTGAATGTCCGGGCTCAACAGTTACTTGCTTGCTAGGGTCAGCCGTTGTCGGATCTTTGTGAGAGCCGATATTCGTGGGCTTCAATATGAAGACGAAGCAAGGTGCCGGTTTGTTCCATCAAGTTGAAAGCAATTTTTTGATCAGCAGTTGGCAGAGCCGTGCGCTACTGAGCAAAACGTGCGATCAGGCCGTTAGTCGTCGCTGGAGCGCCATCCAGGCACCGGCCATCAGGACCGCAAGCACTGCGAACCCGAGCTGGAACTGCCACAGAGGCAATGCAACGCCATCTGGTCCCGACTCTGGCGATAGCGCCTCACGAGACTGCTCGATGACCGGTTGCGCCTGTATATCGAACAGCAGCGCTGTAGCTGTCGAATCAGGCGATGGCATCGGCTCATCCGAAGTGATCCCGGTCCGGCGTTCTTCGTCGGAATCTGGTCCTGAGCCGGTGATGTTCCCAGAAGGATCTGTTCCCGGTGCAACGGGCGATAGGGTTTCACCAGTGCTTATGTCGTCCTCATCGTCAGACTTGGTCTCGAAATCGGAAGAAGAAGGAGGCGTGGCACCATCGGAACCGACTGTGACACCTGCCGTTCCGTCCGCCGCGCCATCTGTCGGCAGAGAGGGTGAAATTGCGATTGATGCAGCTGGAGATGCTGTAGCAGCGGCAAGAGAGCCTGCCCCGGTCGTAGTCCCGGACTGTGCCGCTGAGTCAGCAGCGTTATCTCCGCTCACACCAGGAGGACCCGGAAGTCCAGGGTCCCCAGTTAACTCCTCTGTAGCAGCCGAACCGCCTGCCGCGATCGCCGATTCGCTCTGAGCCGTGTCTGGCTCCGAGGATCGTGCTGCGGTACTTTCAGAGAAACTCTCACTCACCGCGTCCGAGGACGAGCCTTCGTTCTGGCGCACAACATCTGCAAGGTTTCCGACGGCCAGCAAGCCAACTACCGCCGCAGCCGCAATTGCGAATACTGCCGGCGCCATTGCGATGCGAGAGCGCTTCACCCTGACTTGAACAGGCGCTTCTGCCAGTACGAACGAGCGCGGCGCTTCGACCGGCTGAACTGACCTGAGCAACGAGACGGTGTCACGAATCGAGTCAAGATCCCCGAAAAGACCTGGTTCTTGGACGGCGCGGTCACGCAGCTCCGCTTCATCGTGCTCGGTTGCCCGGCCTTCGATGTAGGCAGATGCCGTGTCGTCTATGTGGTCGTCGCGGCGGAACAGCCGCAGTAGGTTAAACATCACTCTTATCGATCTTCCCTGTTACCTAGACGCATAGAGTCCGGTAAATGTTCCGGGTGGGTCTGCAAACAGTCCCTCATCCGTGCTCTTGCGCGGTTCAGGCGTGACTTTACGGTGCCGATCGAAACTCCTGTGTAGTCGGCCGCTTCGTCATACTGGTAGCCTTCGACGTCCACCAAGACGACTGCCATTCGCTGGTCTTCAGAAAGCTCGCCAAGGCAATGAGATATGATCTCACCGAGCTCGCCAGACTGCGCCCACTCCTGCGGACTGCGTTCTCCCGATTCGATAGTGTTCGAAAACGTCACGATGTTCTCGTCTATAGACGTTTCTGGTCGTCGTTTTGTTCGGCGCAGGTGATCATAGGTGGCGTTGCGGACGATTCGCATAAGCCAGGCCTTGAACACTCCACCGCGATAAGAGCGCAGGTTGCGGAACGCCGAAATGAACGCGTCCTGCGCCAGGTCTTCCGCAGTCGCGTGATTGCGCACCATTCTCAGCGCAACGCTGTAGACGGCATCCTGGTGCATCTCAACAAGCCTGTTGAAGGAGTCAAGATGCCCTTCGAGGCTGAGTTGGATGAGCTTCTGTTCGTCAGGTGATGTCAAGTGAAATTGAGCGGCTGGAGGAGAATATGTCCCTTTAGCATGGCCGCAGATCGTTACGGCATTTCTGATCGTAGCCTGAACTGAGCCATGGCATGGTAGGAAAGTCGGGTGCAGACCATGACGATCTCGTAATAGTT
>JAJCYX010000049.1 GCA_029262715.1 Chloroflexota bacterium | reverse complement strand
CACCAGGGAGATTTCGTGCGATCCCGGACTGATCGGTAGACCGTCAAGTAGACCCTCGATGGAATCGACAAAAAGAAACGTGCTGGTAGAAAGCCCTTGCGCTGTCCACTGCGCAAGGGTGACATCATCGAACCTGATCTCGATGTTGAACTCGTCATTCGTTGTAGCCGGTCCTGTATTCGAAACTCGCCAACTGATTGTCGTATTCTCAGCGCGGTATTCACCGGAGGGCTCAGCACCCGAGACCCTAAATCCAGAATTGATTGGTGTGAGATTGGATCTGGCAGCCGGTCTGGCTGTTGGTGTTGGGAACGGACCTTGTGGAACTTCGGGAGCAATCGGCTCGGGGGCTGTAGGGACAGGGAACCGTTGCAGTTGTGGGAATGCTGATATCGCCGGTCCGGTGGCTCCCGGACCAGGAGTTGGTGTGGCCGTTGGCGCCGTCGTTGGTGAAGCAGTTGGAGAGGGAGTTGACGTTGGAGCCTGCGTCGGCGATGGAGTTGGCGCAGGCAGCGTCGGAATCGGGGTCAGTGTGGGGATTGGCAGCGGAGTGTTGGTCGCAACAGCAGGTGTCTGCGTCGTTGGCTCAACCATCGGTGAGACCGTTGGGCCAGGCTGAATGGCAGTAGCCGTAGGTACATCCCGCGGAGTCGATGTGGCAGCCGTTCCGGTGCATGCAGTGATCGCCAGCACAACCAGGCTGGCAGCAACCGCCAGACCTCTCCGGACACTCAATGCAGCCTTCATCGCCTTAGTACTTCCGTTCTGCTCAATCCCGTTCTGGACAGGTTTCAGGTCATGACTCTCATTTTGTCGACTAACCGACTCTATATCGCGACCAATTTCACAGTCGACTCATTTTGTAGCGGCGTACCGCTAATCATCCCGCTCAACCAGAGCCTACACGACCCGGTTTTCGGCACCGCAACACCGGTTTAAGTGTTAAAAAGGGGCGGAAATACCTCGATGCCCAAATGACGAGCCCCGACATGCACGTATCGCGTGCAGCGCAGAGGAGACCGAAATGAACCCCGCCGACTTAAAAAAAACGCTGGCCAACGGTCAGCCGGTTTTCGGAATGATGCTCTCGATGATGGAAAATATGCGCTGGATCAGCGTGCTTGCCGCCACCAGTCTCGACTACGTGGTGGTAGACACCGAGCACGGCTCTCGTGACCGCCGTGAGATTGCGAACCACGTGATCATGGGCCAGGCAGCGGGCAAGACCGTCATCGTGCGGGTTCCTGAACCGAACCCTGTCTGGGTCGCAGAAGCTGTAGATGCGGGCGCACACGGCGTGCTCGTTCCATACTGCGAGGACATCGATGAGGTGCGGGCGTGTGTGTGGAAGTTGCGAGTACACCCGCTCAAGGGTGAGGGTTTTAAAAATGTGATGGAGACCGGCGAGTACCCGAGCAAGAAGTCGCAGGACTACCTTGAGAAGCGAAACGGTGGCCGACTGTTTCTGATGGGTGTTGAATCGAAACCCGCACTGGACAACCTCGAGGCAATGATCGACAGCGCGCCAATCGACGGCATTTTTGTCGGGCCGAACGACCTGACAACTTCACTTGGAATACCGGATGAGGTTGAAAATCCGATCTACATCGACGCTCTGAAGCGAATCATCTCGGTCAGCGAGGGCAGGGGCAAGCCGGTGATGATCCACCAGCAAACTGTCGCCACCAGCAAGGTGGCTATTGACCTCGGCGCCAGATGGGTGCTGCACAGCACAGACGCAGGGTTCATTAGGAACGGCGTAAACGCTGACTTTGCTGAGCTGCGTGAGGCCGCCAGTGAGCGATGGGAAGTGGCGTCAGCCAATGGTGCTGACGGTGACATGGGCGCAGTCCACTAAGCAACCGGAACAAGCGCGGGCCGATTCAGGGCGATAGGATCGGTGAAACTGCCCCGGGGCCTCTGGGGCCTCTGAGGAAACTCAGAATGTTACCGCCCGGCGGTGCTGATGAGACGCGCCGTACAGCTGTCCGGCAGATTGGCAACGAGAAAAAACATGCACCGAGATGAGTTCATACGAACCGTTAGCGAGATGGCTGACCAGGTCTGGGACTTTCATGAGCGATGGAAGTTCTGGCCCTTTGAGGGTCCGGAGCGACCGCCGTCAAAGGCCATCGCTGAACGACAGGCCATTCTCGACGAAGAGATCCTGGAACTGAGTGAAGCGGTTCAGGCCGACAATAGTGAAGAGATATCCGCTGAGGCCGCTGACGTGCTCTTCGTGGCGCTCGGTCACGTTCTCAGCCTGCGTGAACCGGGTCTCGCCGGAGTCCGTTCGGTAACTATCAAGAATGCTGGCAAGACCGAAGAGACTCACAGGGTTCGACCCGACACGGGCAAGCTCTTGCCAATTGCCGGCAAGCCGCATAAATGGCTCTAAACGGGCCCACAGCGCTGAAATTCGTGGCACGTTGTGGCGGGTGACAGATAGAGATCCTGAGATCAAAACACACTTCCAGTTTGGCAATTGTCACTAAAATATACTAAGATCGGTTAACGATAAATAACAATTGCGAATATCGGCTGGTAGCTAGATGGCTTCGTATCTGAACATTCGAGAAGCTGCCGAGTATCTCGGCATCAGTCCTCACACGCTCTACAAACTTGTCGAGCGCAGTGAGGTTCCTGCGGCCAAGATCGGCGGGTCGTGGCGGCTAAACCCAGCCGCACTCGATGAGTTCTTTAGCGGCAAGCAGTCATCTCCAGCCAAATCTCCTGAGCTGTTAATAGTCGAGCGCGACGAGGACCTGCGAAGGACCCTTGCGTCTATCGCTATGTCGCGTAATGCACGTGCGCAGCTCGCAGGCGGTACTGACGATGCCGAAATGCTGCTATCTGCAGGCTGGGTTCCTGACCTGATCCTGTACGGCGTACCGGATGACATGGGCGAAGCGTTTGACTTCATGCAGCGTATCCGCGCTGTATCGAAAGATTGCCGTGTGGCCGCCATGGTTCCGCCCGAAAGAGCGGCCGACCTGAAAGATCTGATGGCCCACGGCTGGATGATCGTCCTCCCAACACCTGTCGAAAGACCTGAAATGGTGAACCTCATCGCTAGTCTGTAAGGAGTTCCCATGGAAGCACAACAAATGCCGCATCCAAGATGCAACTGATACGTGGCAACCAGTCCGAATCAGGTCATGCACATGTCCAACCGAGAGGTTGCGAAGTGATGTTGGACGTCCTCAACGGAAGGGTCCAGGTCCTGATAGACCACGTGAGACAGCTTGAAGACCGTGTGAAGCGTATGCAGAGCAGTCCATCGCGCACACAGCGTGATGGTTCCGATCAAATGATTGATGCCGGTGCAATAAAGATCGACCACGCTGCTCGCAGGGTATTTATGAATGGCCACGAGGTGCCTCTTTCACCTACCGAATACCGCCTGGCCTACCAACTGGCTGTGAATTCCGGAAAGGTTGTCCTTCACCGGGATCTGCTACGGCGTGCGTCGGTGGATGGCGAGGTCAATCTGGACAATCTCAAGGTCTACATAGGCCGCCTACGCGCCAAGCTAAACAACGGCAGTAGGACAAAGTGCGATCTGAAGGCGATACGGGGAATCGGTTACCGCCTAACCGCCTGAGGCCGCGTTCGGCGCTTGGCGGTGTGTCGCAAGTAACAACTCAATAGTGACGTGTCGGTGATTACTTCGCCCATCGTCCTGAGCGGGCGCGAAGGACGATGGGCGGCATGCCGCTTGTTCAATCGAACGGTTACCTGTAAAACACCGCAAAACGCAGCTCGCCGCGTCAGGCTGAGGTTCGGCTGGGTACATGGACCCTGGGCTTTTTGAACCGGAACCGGAAGCGTGACGGCGGTAGTTTTTTGCCCGTTGGCACCGGTCGGTTGCGTCTCGAACGACCCATCGACTTCTCAGGCTGCGCTGGAGCACCATCATAAAGCGGCCTCGGTGGCCGTTTCATTCCAAAACTCTGCGACGGACCGTCCGGCCTGAACTGGTCTAGAACCGCCAGAGTGGCAGGGTTCAGACTTCGTCCAGCGCGGCGTCTGTCTGCCAGAGTGTCGATAGCGTGTTCGCTCAGGCCAGATTTCGGCCGCATCTCGACTGGATACAGCCTCAGGCACTCACGCTGACTGACAAGTGCGGGCCGGAAAGACGCGCTCGGGCAGGTGTGTGCGTACGGGCACATGTAAGCGATGCAAAGTGCCGTTTCGCCTGAGACCGGTGAACCCGCGGTGGACAGCCCGATTTTTTGCAGCGCGTTGTACTGGACATGCCGCAACTTGCGGGAACGTCTGCGCTTCCAGCTTTCAGGAATCTTGGGCACCGGGTGAAGGTTCCGAAGGGCGAGTCAGGCTTTGGAAAGAATCAATAAGGCTGGCAGCAGTGAGCAACGCTGCGTACCAGCCAACAACAATGTCTCACATCACGTTAAAAGGTTCCCTTGCGAATGGCATCGGATATGCGAACTGTTGGCGGGTATCACCTATCGGTCGCGTCTCCGCCGTTCACATTGATCGCCTCGCCGTTGATATAAGAGGCTCGCGGGCTGGCAAGAAATCCGATCACCTCAGCAACTTCTCTGTCCGCTCCAACTCGGCCCATCGGGTTAGCTGCGACCCGAGCGTCCCAGGCTGTCTGCGCCATGCCGTCCATGCGAGCGGTGCCGATCAGGCCTGGACACACTGAGTTGGCTGTGATGCCGTCAGCTGCGAGCTCTTTTGCAATGGCCTGTGTGAAGCCATCGACTGCGAAGTTTGCTGCGTTGTACGCGGACGTGTTCGCCATGCCGCGTTTGCCAGCTATCGACGAGAGGTTGATGATGCGGCCGCCTTCGCCCTGCTTCACCATCTGCGCAGCAGCAGCCCGGGAGCAGAGGAACGTCCCGCCTACTTTGATGTCGATGACCCGCTTAAACACATCAGGATTCACTTCCAGCAAGGGACGGCGGTCCTCGCCGTAAGGTGCGGCGGCATTGTTGACGATGATGTCTACCCGTCCGAATTCGGCAATCGTCCGTTCGATCATGCTGCTGACCTGAGCGGCATCAGAAACGTCGACGACTATCGGCAGGCCGCGTGAACCAGTCTCTCTGATCTCATCGGCCACAGACTCAATGTCTCGCCATCCGGCTGCTTTCTCGTCTTCCGGAAAGGTGGAAGGGTCTCGTCCTGTTCCGGTCACGACAACATCTGCGCCCATTTCGGCGAGCACGATGGCTGTCGCACGCCCGATGCCGCGTCTCCGGCCTGCGCCGGTGACTATCGCCACCTTGCCGTCAAGCTCTTTCGCCCTCGGTGGCGCGTCGATATCGGGTGCTGATACTTCGCGGACGTTGCCCATCTGGCTCTCACCCCTGGATTTTGTTGGCATTACCCGCGGCGGCAGGCTCGATAGACCAGAAAGATATCAGCCATTGCTCCCGAATGGCATCCAGATGCTGTTAAGGGCGCTCTGAGAGTGTGGCGTCGACGGCCTCTGGTGACCAGCCAGTTCCCGAGATCAGTCGCCATATAAAGATTCGAATATCGGTTTCAGCAGGATTGACCTTCAAGAACGCTGCAAAATCTAGTTCGCTGCGGATTGGCATCAAATCCATTTGGACGATCACGTCACCGATCAGAAGGTTCGCATCGTCGGCCGGTGAACCGATTCCAACCGCCTGCACTACGTAGCCGCCAGTGACCGGCAAGCCCAGGTTGGAGGCTTCCGGTTGGAGCATGGTGCGGCCTGCTATGCCGAGGAATCCGGGCGGTAGTACAGGGCCAAGTGCAATCAGCTCTTCGGCCGTTGCAAGAGCATTGTCGATATTTATCGCGAAGCCGATTCTTTCGCCGCCGTTGAGCTTTGCCGTGTTCACGCCAATCACTTCGCCACGGTCGTTCACAAGTGGGCCACCGCTGTTTCCGTTGTTTATGGCGGCGTCGGTCTGAATCAACCCGGTTAGAACTCCGGTAACGCCGTTCGGCAGTACTCGACCTAGGGCAGACACGACCCCCTTGCTGACGGTCGGCGGGCCATCAAGTCCAAGCGCGTGACCGATAGCGACAACGTCTTCACCAACTTCAACCTCACTCAGGCTCCCGAATGTCGGCCGTGTCAGACCCGATGGATCGTCAACCATGATGAGAGCTATATCGTTTTCAGGGTCTCCACGGAACAGGTCTGCCTCCACCGTGGTCTCATCAGGCAGAATCACGCTGATCGAAAGCGCATCTTCGACGACGTGCCAGTTGGTCAAAATCTTCCCCTGGTTGTCATACACGATTCCAGTCCCTGTTCCCTCGCTAACTCCAGTGTCGACAGAGATCCTGACGACTGACGGGAAGATCAGCTGTGCGATCTCTCCGGTGGTGAGCCGAGGCGGAACGACAGGTGTCGGAGTAGGCGGTGAAGGCGTTTCGCCAGGGCCGATCGTTGGTATCGGCGGTGTTGGCGTTGGCGGAAACGTGATCGGGGTGGGGGTCGGCGTAGGAGGCGGAACGACTACAGACGTAGGAGTCGGCGGGATCGGCACCGGAATCGAGGTTGGCGGGAGCGTGATCGGAGTTGGTGTCGGTGGGAACGTAATCGCAGTGGGAGTAGGTGGGAAGACGATGGCAGTTGGCGTCGGTGGCGATGAGGTACATGCGATAGCTAGCATCAGCCCGGCCGAGAAGACTGCGAGAGTCAGCCGATTACGAGACTTTGCAACACGTTTCAGATCAATCATCATTTCGCCCGGTCTTGCCCTGCCGGTCCAATAGGGCCGCACCTTTCAATTGGCGTATTCTGTGCCGGAATTGTCAAGACTTTACCTGTAGAACGCGTATCGTGCAGCAAGTTGGAGCCGATCAACCGCAACGGCTCGTATGCATCTACAATTCACTGCCTTTCCGGCTCGAAACGTGTAACAAGATCATGATTGTGCCGGATAAGTCACGATATAGGCTTGTCAGGTCCTATCAAACACAGCTGCCAGATCAAGATCTGCATCGAAAGAGATCACCAGACTGAGTTTCATCGACTTCATCAGACGCCGCGGCCGCGGCGACGCGCGCCTTCTCGCCGGTTCCTTCGTTGCTGTGCTCATTGCCGCAACGGTAGTAGCTGGCGGGCCGATCTATCTCCGAGCCCTTGAAAAGATTGGTGTCACCGATGTTGTGAACGATATTGGCCCGTTCAACAAGAACGTTATCGTCAACTCCAACTGGGTTCCGCTTGACGCTACCGAGGCCAATGAGGCAACTGCGACTGTGCAGCAGCTTGCGGATGAGCAGATCGGGCCGTTCTACGACACCACATCGTTCAGGATCAAGAGCCGTTCTCACTTCTGGAACGTCAATGGCAAGCGGCCTCTGACAGCGCCGCTGTCGTCCCGGGCCTTTTTCCAGACCCTTACAGGGGTTGAATCGGAGATCTTCTACCTGGAAGGCCGTCACCCAACTGATGATGTGGAGATAGTGGACGGCGTACGAATTGTCGAGGCTTCGATCAACCGCGATCGTGTTGAGCGTAAGCACGGCAACGAGATTATTACGCTTCATGTGGGAGATGTGATTGAGGCGGTTTCCGAACCGCGTGGTATCGGGACGGTGATGGTCAAGATCACCGGCATCTTCAGGGCTCAAGACGAGCGTTCGCCGTTCTGGCTTGGCTTTCCGACCGCGATTTTGAGGCCATCACCACCGCAGGAGTTCGGTGGCCGTGATCTGCCGCTTGTGCTTCACACAACGTGGGATGCGAATATCCGTGGTGTTGGCCCATCGAACGCCGGGTTGCCTGCTGACTTCAACTGGGTTTTCTTCACCAACGTCGAGAAGCTGAACAACTCGTCTACAGGAGACATGATCCAGCGGCTGACAACGCTTGAAGACGAGATCGCAAAACAGATAGTTCGACCGAGTGTGATCACCAACCTTGAGCCGAGCTTCAAGCGGCTTGAAGAGAAGATCACGTTCGTGAGGATCCCCATGTTCCTTCTGGCGGCGCTCACAGTCGTCATCGTCGTGTACTACCTGCTTCTCGTCTCTGGATTACTTTCGACAAGACGTCAATCCGAGACGGTGATGCTTCGCAGCCGTGGCTTGAGTGTTGCCCAGATTTTGCGGTTCGAGGCTCTTGAAGCGCTGCTATTAATCGGGATCCCGGTGATCGTCGCTCCACTCGTAGCCGCTCTCGGGGTATGGCAGATGGGCCGGTTGCCTGTGTTCGATCAGATAACGAACGGCGGCACGCTGGATGTGGAGTTGAGCTGGCTTGCATGGGCTTACTCAGCAGGAACCGGGCTTGCTGCGATGATCGTGATCCTTGCACCGGTATTGTTGGCGGCGCGTGGAGGCGTAGTTTCAGAACAGACTTCGAGGTCTCGACCGGATAGACCGCCTCTGTTCCAGCGCTACTACCTGGATATTCTGTTCCTGGCGCTCGGCGGTCTCATTTGGTGGGAACTCATTTCAAGAGGCTCAGTCGTCTCGTCGTCCCGTGACGGAGGACAGCAGGCCGACTTCACGCTGCTATTCGCACCTGCGATCTTCCTGATCGTGGTTGCGCTTGTCTTCCTGCGGGTCTTCCCTCTGCTGGCGAAGCTGGTCTCCTCGGTAGCCAGCCGCTCCGGTTCGGCGTCAATCTCGGTCGGCTTCTGGCGTCTTGGGCGCAGGCCTTACTGGTATTCGTGGCCCATCATCCTGCTCGTGCTGACGGGCGGGCTTGGGATACTGGCAGGCACGCTTGCCTCCACGCTTGAGCGCAGCAGCCAGGAGCAGGTGCTATACGAGACCGGTGCCGACATACATGTGCTTCCAGCGGGCACGAACCAGATCATCTCAACCGAGCAGAGGGACGAAGTTCAGGCTGTGGACGGCGTGAACGTCGCAACGCTCGCAATGCGCCGCAACGCTATTGTCGGCACCACCAACTCCGGTCCCGAGTTCCAGCTTCTCGCTGTCAACGCGCTGGAGTTCCCGCAAGTCGGGTGGGTACGAGAAGACTTTGCCAGCCAGGACATCAGGACGCTGCTTGAGCAGATCAATGTGCAGGTGAAGCCGGAACCGATCCTGCTTCCGGTTGGAGTCGAGCGACTTTCGATGTGGGCGACTCAGACGCCTTTCGTTAACGATCATTTCCTGTGGCTGATTCTGCGTGGCGCTGACGACCGTACGGTTACGGCGACGATGGGCCAGATCAACGGCGAGTGGGTGCAGCAGTCAGCAGAGGTGGCTGACAACCTGACTCATCCGATCGAGCTGGTCTCGATACAGACGTTTATGCAGGCAGGCGGCGACGGTGGCACTCCGACGACGCTGAAGATGGATGACCTGGTTGCCATCGGTCCAGGTTTTGAGGAGACGGTAATTTCGTTCGACGACCCCGGGCTTTGGACCGGTCTTCCTACGTCGAACGGTCTCGACACGATCTACACGCTTGAGCCTGAGCCAGCCGGGGTTGGTGAGCCGGGCGCGAACAATGCGACCGTTTCACTTGACCGCGGCACCAACGGCGGCATTCGTGGCATCTATCGCACAGCTACAGCGGGACCGCTTCCGGTGATAGCAAGCGAGACGTTCCTGTCCGAGACAAACTCCCGAATTGGTGCGCCGTTCGTTGCCAATATTGGCGGTGGATTCGTGCCGCTCGTCATCGTCGAGTCACTCCGCTTCTTCCCGACGCTAGATTCAGACCGTGAGCCGTTCGTCGTAGCAGATGTCACCTCATTGCTGGACTTCCTTGGGCTGAGAGGTCTGCGGGAGGTCGGAGCGAACGAGCTGTTCGCGTCGATAGAGGTGGACCGTCACCTGGAGATTCGAAACGAGATACGCGGCATATTCAGGTCTGGGCGAATTATCGATAGGCAGGAGATGCTGCTCGACACGACTGTTGATCCGCTCGCCGTGGCCGGTTGGCGAGGCATGGGCGTTGTTGCGATCATCCTCGCAGGCATCGCAACTACACTCGGCTACATCACCTATCTTTCGGCCCATTCGAAGAGTACCGAGCACGATTCGGCGTACATGCGGGCGATTGGCCTCTCAAGGGCCGAGTTCCTGCGAATTGTGATCATTGAGCATGCACTGATCGGGGTGGTAGGGATAATCCTCGGAATTCTTACTGGCATCGGAATAAGTCGCATCGCCATGGACTCTATGGCGTTCACGGAGACTGGCGACCGGCTCCTACCGCCATTCATACTGCAGATTGACTGGATTCCGGTGGTGATCGTCCTGGCCATAACGGTCGTGACAGCCAGCGTGATCCTTGCCGGTATTCTGCGCAGCTACCCGCGGCTGCCGCTTCACGTGCTGACCAGGACCGGGAGCTAAGCGTTGCTATCCGCCTCGTTGCTCCTGGTAGCGCGCCGCACTGCCGCACACGCCCGACTGCTGTCAGCGGTTGTTATTGGTGTCGTGCTGGCCGTGACGGTCATGGCAAGCGCATCGATCTATTTCGACTCGCTTCGTACCCTTGCACTCAACCGCTCGTTGGATACGGTGGACCAGTTCGACCTCGACGTTGAGGTTCAGGCCGGTATCGTCCCGGTATCGCCAGAGAACAGAGACATCGTCCTGGACGCGATGGACGGCAGCATCATCGAAAGGATGAGGCCGTTTCTGTTTGAGGAGCAACATGCGTTCAAGACCTGGACGTTCCTGCTTGATGAGCCGCCAATCCAGGTGCTGCCGGGTGAGTGTCCGTGCCGGCCCGTAAATAGCCTGCCCAGGGCTGAGGACAACACTGAAGACGGGACCATCGCCTGTGACTGTCGCAGGTTTTCCTTCTCTACTGTTCCTTCGATAGACGAGAACATTGCGATCTCAAACGGCAGGTTCCCCGAACCGGCTGTGGTTCTGCCGCCAGAGGGCGAGAGATATTTCGTTGAGGCGGTTCTCGACGCGCCTACGGCTGAGCTGTTCGAGATGAGTGTCGGCAGTGAATTGAAGGGCGAGATTTTCTGGAACGATATCCATGAGAACCTTACCGTAAGGCTGGTGGGCATCTATGAGCGCACCGAGCCTGATCTTCCGCTGTGGCGCATCTATGACGATACGTTTGCAGCCCGTGGGCTTGAGCTGGACTTTGCTCGCTTCGTAGTTCGTGAGGAGTCGATTCTCAACGGGATTGGCCGTTACTTCCCCGGCATGGGCGCTGACTTCGCATGGATCCTGGACGTTGATCCGCGGTCGATCGACCCGGGAGAGACCACGAACATTCGGCGGACTCTCGAGGTGACAGGAAACCAGTTGCGAGCCGTCGTTGACAGTTTTGTGCTGGATACCGAACTGGCCGAGGTTCTCGAGGAGTTCGAGTCCGACCTGTTCTTCAACCGGCTACCGATGTTCGTTGTCTTGATCCTCATCGTTCTCGTGGTGCTGTACTACGTCGTTACTCTGGCTTCGCTGCTGGTGGACGCCCAGAGATCTGAGGTTGCGCTGCTCAGGTCGCGTGGCGCTACGTCTCGCCAGATTCTTGCGGTGTTCGTCATCGAGGCAGGAGCGCTGTCTGGGCTCGCTGTGATAATCGGGCCGCTGCTCGCGTTCGCTGGTGTATCGGGAATCGGTCTGCTGCCGTTCTACGAGGACCTGA
Source organism: Chloroflexota bacterium (assembly GCA_029262715.1). Taxonomy (GTDB): domain Bacteria; phylum Chloroflexota; class Dehalococcoidia; order Lucifugimonadales; family Lucifugimonadaceae; genus JAJCYX01. Next base: position 2,247 of record JAJCYX010000049.1, on the reverse strand, counting down.
ACGGCGGTTCTGCGTTGCCGGTTCAGTTGACGTGGGGCTCATATCAACTGGCGTTGATCGGTGGCGTTCTGAGCATGCTGGCGCTGTTCGTGCCCGCTGTGAGGGCTGCACGGCTCGGGCTGCTAACTGACCGCCGCTCGCGAGCCCGCCCGCCGAGACTTGCTTTCATGCAGCGCTACTATCTCGACCTCGGCCTACTTGGCTTAGTTCTCTTCCTGTTCTGGCAGCTGACTCAGCAGGGTTCGTTCGTTGCCACAGATGTATTCGGCGAGGAGAGTGTGAACAACCTGGTGCTGGCTGTGCCTGCGCTGTTCCTGGTGGCAGCAGGTGTTGCGCTGCTCCGAATCTTCCCGGCTGCGATGGACCTGACGGGCCGCGCTATGTCCTCACGAGTCGGCAGTCGTATATTCCCGCCGTCGGTGGTGCTCGGCATCTGGCAGATGGCCCGCAGCCCCGCTTCCCACTCTCGTCTTTCACTGTTACTGATCCTGACCGCGGGACTGGGCGTCTTTGCAGCGAGTTTTGCCACAACCCTGGAGCGCAGCGCAACCGAACAGGTGCTCTACAACACGGGTGCCGACCTGCGTGTGCCTTCGATCACGTCGAACACGGGCGGTGTGAGTTTCCGTTCTGCTGATTTTCTGGCGGACGTAGAGGGCGTTGTTGCAACTTCGGGCGTCTATCGCGAGACGGGTTCGGTCTCTTTCGGCCTCTCAAACGAGACGTTCGAACTGCTGGGAGTTGAGTCCGAGACGATCGGAAATGTCGGGTGGTTCCGTGATGATTTTTCATCCGGCTCAATCTCCAACGCTCTCGAAAAGATCGAAGTTGGCGGTAGTGGCGGGATTCTGATTCCTGAAGAGGGTTTCTGGTTGAGCGCTCTGATCCGCCCGCTATCGAGCCAGCCGGACACGGTCGTGGTCGCCCGGTTGAGCGATGCTAATGATCGCTACTACACAATCCTTATGGGTGTGCTTCTCCCTGAGTCGATAGACAACGGCCGCTTCCGGTGCAGTGAGCCTGATCCGTCTGCACCGCCCGGTTGGTGCCGGGTTGGTGCGCGAGTTGCACCTATCCCTCTCGGCCGTTCGAGGCCGTTGCTCATCGAAACTCCCGTTCGCTTGCACTCAATCGGTGTAGTGGACTTTGGGAACGGTGTGGCCGCTGGTGCGGTCGATATCGACGATGTAGCTGTGCTGACCAGGTCAGAAGATGAGCTGCTTGTGATCGACGAGTTCGACGATCTCACACGTTGGCGCACGCTTGAGCCGTCTGCAGACTCGCTAGGCGATACGTTCGGTGTTGCAACGGACGATAATGGCGTTCCGCAACCGGGGATTGCCCGCTTCCGCTGGACCGCGGCTGGCGCTCGTGAGCTACGCGGCATATCGGTGGGCCGTGAAGAACCTGTGATGCCGGTGCTGGGAAGCGACACGTTCTTCGAGGAGTTCGGAGTATCTATTGGTGATCCGGTCTTGCTGGGTGTCGGCCCTGCTCGGATCAAGGCAGAGTTGCGAGGTCGAATCGATCTGTTTCCGACTCTCAATCCAGATGAGAAGCCGTTCTTGATTGCGGACCAGGATGCTGTCCATCAGAGCCTGAACCTTGCTCAGTTGATTGGAGAACGGCAGGCTAACGAGGTCTGGATACGGACTGTTACCGGTGATGTAGCGACAGCGAATCGTGATGGCTTCTTGCTGGAGGTTGAGGGCGATGACCCCGTTGCGCAGGAAGTGCAGCAAGCTATAGACGATATGGGATTGCGGGCAGGCAGGTTAGTAGACCGTTCGGGTCTGTTGTCCGAGGTGGCGGTCGACCCGCTTGTCTCCGCGGGTTGGCAGGCGCTACTCGGCATTTCGTTCTTGACCGTGCTGGTGGTCAGCGCAATCGGCTTTCTGGTCCACGTGCGTGTATCTTTCAACGGGAGAAGGGGCGAACTGGCTCTACTGCGCACGATGGGCCTCTCGATGCCACAGTTGCTGGTACTGGTTGTGCTCGAGCAGGTGATCGTGATTGGAGTGGCAGTTGGTATCGGCCTGTTCATGGGAACAAGGCTCGGCGATACGATCATCCCGTTCCTGGCCAATTCAGGTGAAAACACGGTGCTGGTTCCGCCAATGGTCCTCCAGATCGATTGGACCGGCTTCGGTCTCACGTTTGGATTGCTCGGAATAGTGTTCACAGCGGTTATCATCGCCATTCTATTTTCCGTCTACCGAATGTCGATACACAGGGTTATGAGAATGG
>JAJCYX010000048.1 GCA_029262715.1 Chloroflexota bacterium | reverse complement strand
GCATCATCGCTGTCATCGACGATGGAACGGCCGCCCATGTGGAGGTTCGTGACGGCAATGACCTGGCATTCATCAACTTCGCTCCGCCGCTGGATACAACAGTGCCGCAGGTGTTCCAGATCGCAACAGCATCTGAGCCGCGTGTAGCAACGCTCTCGATGTTCTTCAGCAGCGTCGCGGGGTCAGCAAGCCTGCCTGATATCGACCGTCCGTCATCAGTTGAGGTGACAACGGGTGGAGTCACGACCGTCTTCTCGGACAGGCTTGCGAGCAAGGATGAGGACGAGTGGGACACGCTGATTGTTGATGTAGAGATCCCAGCGGGAGCAGATTCGATAACGGTGCAGGCGTTCTCTCGTGACGACCTTGGCACGGGGAAACTTCCGGCTTCGTTCGCATGGAGCATGGTCGGGCTTTCTCTACCAGACACCCCGGTGTTTGCGCCGAATTAGCAACCCGATACCTGCATGCGAGCCAGGGAGCGGCTGATCAACTACGAAATCGTCGAGGTGTTCGCGTATTTCACGCTGTCGAGGCCGGATATTTCTGACGTTGTGGTCAGTGTGACCCCGCGGAGAGCGGATTGATTTGATGTAGTATTCCTGCCACTGTGACAAATGGCTCAAACGTTGAAGATAAGCTATATGCAGGTTTCGCTGCTGGTGTATTAGTTACGCTGATGGCTGCAGTGATATTCATTGCGATCTTCGGTTCAAATCCGGTAAACATCCTCTGGTTCCTAGTAGTTCTAGCCGGAATAATCACAACACCTGTGGTTGTCATTGAAATTATTAAAGCCTACTGGGGCCAGTTAGAAGATCGGAGCAAGCAGCTCGCGGAAGCGCGCCGCAAGGCGGCCGAAGCCGAAAAGAAAACAGTAGTCCCGCTACCTCCGCCGCCACAACCTGGCGAGGTCAAATACGTAGTCAAAATTATTAATCAGTCGATTCTGTCGGCTACCGTTACGTTCACGTATCAGTTCCTGTACTCAACGCGGGTCGTATTCACCAACCTGTCAAAGATCGGTCTGGTCAGAGGGCTGATCATCACCGTTGTAGCGCTACTGATCAAACTCGAACTTGAAGTGCTGGACCTGAATGTTGTGGCAACGTACAGCCTGCTCGGAGTTTGGGCTTTCCTTGTGATGCGTATCAACAACATTTTCTCCGACGAGACTTGGAAGAAGAGGGCGATAGCAATAAATGCCCTTTTCTTAGCCGTTGGGTTCTTTGTCGGCGTTGTAATTGGAGTCCACAACTACCGATTGAGGAATGTTTCAACCGGATCCGCTGACTCACAACCGGGGGTTGATGGATCATCTCAACCGTTCAAGGATTGGATAGTCGACACGTTTATGCCTAATGAGGGCTTATGGGACTCAATACAAAATGTTGAAATGGCCTACTTTTATAGTGCAATTGGTGTATGGATCGCAGCGAATATCTGGGCGTTGTGGTTGCATAAATCCCTCGAAAAAATTGCCAATCGTTACTGGGGAAAGAACAGCGCTATTGCGTCGTCGCATTGAGGTCACACGCACTCTGCAGCTAGCGAATCTGTATGGATCGAGCAGTTCGATGACGTCTTCGCGAAGTCGTTAATGTTCGATTGCGTATAGCAATGAAGCAACAACCAGCAACTGAGGTGCGAAGTAGTAAAGCAGAGACAGAGTATCTAGTATTTTCGAAGCTCTGGCCCATTACCCGAAATTGGGTACTGCCAGACTAGGTGCAAGGTGTTTAGACGACAAGAGCGCGTCGTTATTCATCCTCCATAATTGCACTTGTTGGGCTACGATACGTCGGCCGGCTTTCGTTCGGAACATGTGCCGCCACTGCAACAAAATTCAAGGAACACCGACACATTGTCAGAGATCACCTTTGGTCACAGCCCCGATGCAGATGACGCTTTCATGTTCTACGCGCTTGCAAAAGAGTTCGTGACCATTCCCGGCCACACCGTCGGTCACCACATGGAAGACATCGAGTCGCTCAACAAGCTGGCAGACATCGGCGAAATTCCTGTCACTGCAATCTCGGCCGCGCACTATCCCGCGGTTGCTGACAACTACCGCATCATGTCCTGCGGCGCATCGGTCGGGCGTAACTACGGACCGGTCGTGGTCGCCAACAAGCCAATGAAACAGAAAGAGCTGCTCGGCAAAGTGATCGGTGTGCCCGGTGAATTCACGACCTCGTGGCTGCTCTACCGCATCTTTGCGCCGCCGTATGCCGAAGCGAAGTTCTACAAATTCGACGAAGTTGGTCCGGCCGTGAAGAGCGGTGAAGTCGATGCTGGAATCCTGCTTCACGAAGGCCAGATTCTCTGGGAAAAGCAGGGCTTCAGCGCCGTTATGGACCTCGGCAAGCGCTGGTTCGAGAGGACCGAGCTTCCCATTCCGCTAGGACTCGATCTCGTAAACCGTAACCTCGGCGATGAGCTGTCTCAGAAGGTTGCGGACGCCTGTATGGCGAGTATTGAGTATGCCCATGCGCATGAGG
>JAJCYX010000047.1 GCA_029262715.1 Chloroflexota bacterium | reverse complement strand
CACCAGAGCTTCCCTGGCCTTCTTCTAAATCGGCTGGATCACGAGAGGACACAGCCCGAATCTGCACATCTGTAAACCCTTCCTCGGCTTCCAGCCGCTTGACCATGCGAAGGACGCCTGTGTACTCAAGACCGGCGATGGTCAATGAAACCAGACTGCCATCGTCGTCAATCTGCAGCACTTCGACATCTTCCAGTGCAGTTGCGTGATCCGTAACGATGTCGACCACCTTGGAGAAACCACGTTCACGGTTTTTCACGAGGTCGATCTTGTCTCGCAGTTCGTTGGTCTCAATTTCGAGTTGATCGATCTCGGCACGCTGAGCCACAGCACGAGACTTCCTTAGCTCCTTGAGTCCTACATTCCGGTCAAGAGCACTCAGCTCTTCTCGAGCCGATACAACAGCGTTTTCTTGTGCGGTTGCCAGCTGGAACACCCCTACGAACGCGAGCACCAGGGCCACTGCCATGGATACGGTCAGCGCAGCCTGTATTGGCAGAGGCGGCGGCTTGAACTCCGTTGGGCGGAAGTCAAGCATCGGCCGGTCAATGATCGAAATTGGCGTGCGCTGCCACCAGTGCTTACCGGTCACCAGTGCAAGGCCAACGTTTGCCGCGTATCGGGCGAACGGGAAATCCTCGGGCGCGCGCAGTGTGGGAGGCAGGCTCTTGCGGTGGTACGGAATCGAACTGATCGCCATCTCGGCGGTACCAACTGCAGATTCGGCCGCTCCGGTCAGGTAAAGATTGCTGTTCTCGGAAAGCGGAGTGTCAGGGTACATCGAATCATGGAACGCGACGGTCCTGCTCACCTGCGTGGTAACTGACTGTACCCACTGTTCGGAGGTCAGCTTCGGGTCAATGCCGACCTCTCTGACAACCTCCGGCAGCCCATCACGCAGAACGATGACTGTGATCGAGTTCGATTCGATATCCAGGACAACGCCTGAGCGTTCGTTCGCAGCAGCAGCCAGCGCAATGGCCTTTGGCTGCAAAGTAGAGAACTTGGCTCCGGTATTCGAGAGTGTTCGCAGGTTTCGACGAAGGACGTGACGGTACATTCCGAACGCATATACGTCATACGGGTCGCCGTCCAGGTCTGGTTCGAGGTCGGTGCCCAGATCACCGAAAACGTCGCCCTCATCATCTTCTTCATCCATCAGCGGGGCGTCATATGCGGCCTTTTCGGCGTCCCATGCCAGCTGGAGCTCTTCCGGCCTGATTGACATTCGCTCTGCGCTGGCGTCAACAATCGCCTCAGTAAGGTCCTCACCTGGCTCAAGGAACACGGTGAACCTGCGCTGGACGACGTTACGGCCAGTGATGGCCACCGCCACTTTAGCGCTGCTCAGTTTGGCGCCCTTGCCGATCTCTTCGATGACTCGGCTCATCGCCTCTGAGAAGGTGGTCTCGTCAACGATCAGACCGTCCTGCACGACTCCGACTGGCAAATGAGCTTCAGCCCAGCCACGAACCCGGTTGCCACGTGCAACCAGAACCCTGATGGCAGAGTCGCCGATGGTGATTGTGATAAATGCCCCGAACGGCGATGCGGCAGCGCGGCCGGCCGCAGCGGCCGATGTCCGAACTGTGGTCATGCTTCGAGGGCCGATCTGACCGAACGGGCCGTGATCCTCCAGCTCCTCAGGGAGCTTGAAGGACTGAGTGTTCATCTCATGCCAGAGGAACGTTCTACCGATGAACAAGAGCCGTTCTTTCAGCCAGCGGTCAGCTCGTTCGATCCAGTTGCCACCCTGTTCCGGGTTCTGTGCTCGTTTCCAGCGTCGGCTAATCATCGCCCGCTCCTACTCGCACCGCTGCTGCCTGCCGCGGCGGCGTCCAACTCTTCGTCCGTCACTCGGCGTGAAAGCTCTTCGAGCTCGTCACTGTCGAGTTCTGACGGATCTATAGGACGGTTGAACACAATTGCCCGAATTACACCTGAGAAGGTATCGCCTTCTAGCGGCGCAACAAGCGAGTTCTGGATCTCAAGAGCGTCGATGGCGTCGCCTTCGAGCAGTGCCATATAGCTTTCGATCCCGGCGACACTGCCTGAGACACGTAGGATGAAAGGCGTAACTTCATATGCCTCGATGCCCACAGGAACGATCGTGTTGGGTGAAGTGGAGATTGACTGGATGGACACGGACGCGGCGCTGGCGGTTGCGAAGAGTTTTTCGACCAGGCTTGAGTCTTCCAGCTCCAGGATCTGCGCTTCGCTTGCTGCCTCTCGTGCAGCTGTCCACGTACGCAGACCCGCCTCGATGTCGTCTGTTGGCGGCTCGGCCTCCGCCAGCACAGCTGCCTTCGAGTCGATCTGCGCTTGCAGTTCATTGTTGTCCTGGTAGGCGCCCCAGTAGTTGAACCCAAAGGGAATGACCGCCACTGTAAAAATGGCTAGCAATACCCAGCGATTCTGTAACCAACCGAGCAATACTCTCAGCTGACCGGATATGTTCTCACGCAGTCCAGGCTCGAGTACCTCATCTTCATGGTCGACGGGGCTCTGAGTTGGAGGTCTGCCAATCGCATCTGCAACCATAGTCTGGCCTAGAGCTCCTTCCAGGAGGTGACTTCAACACCGTTTGCAGTGACCGTTCCGGTCACCTCAACCGTTTCGCCTTCATGAACGGCTGTGATGGTGAATCCCTGGAACACTTCAATTTCAGCTGTCTCACCGGTTGTAGAGGTGGAAAGCTCCAGCAGTGCCCAGAATCCGCCCGGTTGCTCAGACACATAGCCTGAAGCACGCGAGAAGTAGGTTCCCGGCACCAAATTAGCCTGCATCTGGTACGTCAGATCAACACTGGAACCAGGGTTGATTGTGGTTGGCGGCACGTTCCACTGGTTCCTTGCGCGGGAGTCAAGAGTCACGTATTCAGAGAACCAGTCAAAGAACCAGCCAGAAGACGTGATGGACGGGTCTGCGAAGCTGGAACTACTTGAGCCAACAACGAATTCAGTGGATCCGAAGACGTACGAGAATCGCTGGTCGTGCCATGCTCTCGCCCACTCAAGAGTCAACGGTGTAGCGCCAGTGTTCGTGGCACGAATGGTGTAGTCGAACGTGCTCATGTTTCCAGCAGATGCGATACCGGGTGAAACGAACTGTTCCATCACGAGCTGATTGGAATCCTGGAAGCGGACCCGTGCTGAGTTCGGCGCGTTAATCTCACCAACTCCATCAAAGCGCACG
>JAJCYX010000046.1 GCA_029262715.1 Chloroflexota bacterium | reverse complement strand
ACGATCTACATGCAGGCGTGCGAGCAGATAGCAAAAGCCCTCAAGTAGGCGGCTAGCCGCGTTTTCATCGGATGAGAGCTGGTTGGTGCAGACGGCACCGGCACGTTTTCGTGTGCCCGAGGCACAATTTCATCGTATGAGGGCTGGTCTTTCACAGGGAAAATCACTTACGCCCAAATTGTGAGCACAGAACTGGTCGACGTTGAAGAGCTGCCATTCGTCTTCGAATGAAAGCGCAGCTTGCCGCCTCAGTAACCCTTTTTGAAGCTGGTCTTGTGGCACTTTGGACACGGCGGGATACGGCCTGAGTTTTGGAATCGCATTTGTGAATCGCAGGCTGTGCAGGTCAGGGTGCCCGGCCCGGTAACCTCACCGGTCTCGAACTTCAACGGCCGCTCGATGCGGTCGCTCAGTCTCGTTAGCCCCGAACCGGCTCGCTCGAACGCCTCACCAGCAAGCGCCAGGAAGCTGTTCTTGACTCTCGATGGACGCAGTCGGCCCTTAACCAGTTCAGCCGCTCGTTCACGGTTCTCAGACAAGCTGAAAAGGTCTCGGCGCACATAGCCAGAAGCCCGCTCAAGCTGCTCGGAAGTGAACTCCCCCGCGATGCTCGAAACCTCGGACGCTCGTTGCAACGCCGTGTTCAGCGCGTCGCTACCGCGGTCCTGCGTGCGCTTCAGCTGCTCAGAGACGCGCTCCACGATAGCGTCGTAAGCACGCTTCTCGGCAACATCCTCGCCCGTCCCGTTCGCACCTTCCGCACCGATCTGCTTCACATAGACTCGAACGGCCGCGCCATCGAAGCCTAGTGATCGCAGGAACACCGCATCACGCTTGTCAGCGGCGAGCAGCGCCGCAAACACCTGGTCAATGCCCTCGTTCTCGCACTGTGCGATCAGAGAGTTGACGAGGCTGGTTGCGACCTCTTTGTGGCGGTGTTCCGGATGGACGGCGATTGCAACGATGCGTGCACCAGGTGGCAGGCCGTAAACCGTTGACTGCCGTTCGGAAAACAGGAAACCGATGAGATCGTCACCCTCTTCCGCTACGAAGCATCCCCAGGGTGGAAACGGCAGAGAATCCATCTCGACGACTGCGAGGAATCTATCGAGGTAAGAATCCCACGTTTCCGAGCGGTCTGGACCGAGGATCTGTTCGTCGAGCTTGCGCACGGCGGCGGAGTCTGATTGTGAGAGTGGCCGGATGAGCATTGTTTTCAGCCCTTCATCGCCCCTTAAGGGCCGTTCATAGGTGTGCTAACTGATACGACAGACTGGTTGCGTGAGTTTGAAGGCTAATACCAGTTGAACGTGATAACAACTGGACGATGAGTACAGATTAACGCCCGAGGCGAGAGAGGGTGATGCCGACGACCTGGCCGGAGACGACACCGATCACGAGGCCGATCAGTTCCTGGAAAATGGCGAACCAGATGACGCCGAGAGCCGCGCCGCTCCAGACGCCGAGATGGTAGCCGTAACGGAAGTACCAGGGCCGCAGGTCACCCAGAGGCTCGTGGCTAGTCTCGATGTAGCTCCTGCGTTCCCGTCTTCGCTTTTGTCTTGACTGGCGTGGCATTGGGCGTTTGTACTGGTGGTGGGAATTGCGGCAATAGCTGTTGAAGCGTGAGCCACCGGTGAGGAACATGCTAACGCTCGATTGGCCTCTGGTGACAGCGCTCACATCTTCGGATAAACGGTGATTGGTATGGATGAGATCAGCTGCCTACGACCAGCTGCCTACGAGAAGGGTGCAGTATCAGGACGCGAGGATCCTCAGCAGTAGTGAGGAACTGGAAGCTGAGACCGGGGTAGCACTTGTGTCGGAACAGCTTGTGGAGACGAAGCAGAGCGATCTCAGGCGGCGTCTTTATCGCCTTCGGAGCCGGAGTCAGCTTGTGAGTCGCTGGAAGCCTCTTCCTGTTCTGGTTCACGGCTCACGTGGCTCGCAGCCAGATCTTCGCGGGCAAGCTCGTACTCATCCTCGAACTTGATGCGTGCTTCTCGAACCTCGCTCGCCGCCTCACGGGCAGCATTGGCAGCGTAGTTCACCGCAGTCAGGTTGAGCCAACGGGGATCCATCACGAAGTAGTCGAGCCAGCGTAGCGTCTTCTCAACATAGATCACAAACAGAGTGCACAGGTTGCTGGAAAGCTCGTCGCCCTGGCGAGACTTCATCCGCGGCCACTGCTCGGTCTCATCGACAACTGTCTTCCAGTTGTTTGACATTAGCCTCGTGATCTCAGATGCGTGTCCCTGTAGCAACTCGAGCAGTTCAGGAGTCGTTCCGTTCTCGCTGCCTTCGTGAACGGCCGCGTCGAACTCAACCCGTAGTGTTGCGAGTTTTCTTGGCTGTGTGAATAGCTTGCGGTAGATGAGTACCGCTTTCAGCCGTTCAGCGGGATCGACTTCACGTTTGGAAAAGGGCCAACTCAGATAGACGCTCCTGTTCGAGGGGCAGTTTCCAAGTCCAAAGCTAACAGTCGTTCTCGAAGATAGAGAGTGCGGCCACCCATCGATGGCTGCGTGCTTACCATCACTGTCAGCGTGATCTTGGAGTGATTTAAGGCGTAGCAGGGCCAAATTAGAGAGGAGACGCGGCAAGCCCGCCGGCAAGGGGGACGGCGGGCCTGCTCCGGCGCATCCCACTTACAAAAACCGCAGAATGTGGGAGATGCTGCCCGGTAGAAAATTTTTACAGTTGCTTCGTGCAGGAGCGGTAGGTTCGCCGGGTCAAAGCGGCGCGACGAAGGGGTCGAGAAACGAGTGATTTGGCCGTGGTTAGCCGATGCGAGTCCAGATCAGGGAAGCGTGTGGAACGAGTGGGAAACGGCGTCTGGCGTGACTTTCACGAGCCGATAGCCGCTTGCGTGGCCGTGCCTCGAAACGCCGATCGCGGACGTGGCAACGACTTTGAGATCTCCGTGCCGGCCCAGGATGTTGGCGTGGGTATGGCCGGTGAACAGGTATTTGACGCCGTGTGCTGCAAGGAGCTCGACCATTTCTATTCGACCGGGCCGAGGCAGGTTGAAAGGTCCGTCTTTTTCATCGATGTCGCGGAGGAACAGCGGATGGTGAGCGAATGCAACGGTGTGGTGAACCCCTGGAGCCAACGGTTTCGCCAGTTCCTGCTTTAGCCAGGACATCTGTGCTTCATATTCGCCTGGAGCGCTGTCCGGCCTATCGAACAGGACGCTGTTGAACGCAATGAATCGGCTTGGTCCAACGGTGAACGAGTAGCGATCATCACCGAAGCTCTTCCGGTATGAAGCCAGCGTCTCATCTGTCGCGGAGAAGAAATCGAATCCAACGTCATGATTTCCTGGCACCCAGTAGACGGGAATCGAGCTGGGGACTTGTTTGAAAGCCGCGAGCAGGTCTGCTCGCTGCTGCTCATTGTCCCAGTGCATCACCATGTCACCGAGAACTATCACGAAGTCTGGTTTCAGCTCATTGACAACTGTGATCGCACGGTCAAGACGCTCAGCCTCATACGGCCAGCCGGACTCAGGTGTTCCCGGCGGTGCAACGCTCTCACCAATGTGATTCGGGGTAGTTCGGCCTTTGTGCTTTTCCAGCAGGAATGCAGCGATTCCGAACTGAGGGTCGGCCAGGATCATGAAATTTGTTGTTGTGGGTTGCATTTTATTACCGTGCGTTTAGTCAACCAGAACGGATCATACCGCAGGCTGACAAAACAGGCCGATACAAAAAGAGACCGCCTGTGAAGGCGGTCTCTTTATTTGAAATCGTTAACCGAGACTGGCTACTTCTTGCCGGTCGCAACGGGCCGTCGTTGCTCTTTGATTCGAGCGCTCTTGCCTGTGCGGCCACGGAGGTAGTAGAGCCGTGAACGCCGGACAGCGCCCTTGCGGGTCACCTTGACCGACTCAAGGTTTGGGGACCAATAGGGGATGATGCGCTCGACACCCACGCCGTAAGAAAGTCGCCTCACGGTGAAAGTCTCGGTTGGCGCAGGGATGTGGTCAGGGATGAAGCGGCCGGAGATCACGTTGCCCTGGAACGCCTGAATTCGCTGCCTGTCACCTTCGATAATGCGGAGGTTGACGGTCACGGTATCGCCGGGGCCAAATTCCTCGATGTCAGCTTTCGGTGCTTCGCCGTTGAGTGTGTTCAGATCGATCATTACGGGCCCTAACCTGTTGCTGCACTACGTGATGCGGAGTCGTCCAGATCACGCGAAAAGACGCTGTGGAGCGCCAACGGTGTTTGATATCGAGGAGACCAACCTTGTAATTGTAGCGACGAGAGCGTGGTTGCGGCAAGCAGGAAATTGCGCACTTGCTCGGGTCATGTGCTTGTTATCGCCTCTTGCCGCTACTGGGGCCAGTCCTCCAGCAACTCGGGTCGGCGCTCTCGAGTACTTCGGACAGCCTGCTCTCGCCTCCAGCGTTCCAGCCGGGTGTGATCTCCGGACAACAGCTCGTCAGGAACTCTCTGGCCATTGATCTCAGCGGGTCTCGTGTACACCGGACCTTGTAGCAGGCCATCGAGACCGGGTGCGAACGAGTCGAGTTCCGCCGACTGCTCGTCTCCAAGTACACCGGGGATGAGTCTCGACACTGCATCGACGAGCACCATTGCGGGCAGTTCTCCGCCGGTCAGGACGTAGTCGCCGATGCTGATCTCTTCATCGACGGCTGCGTCGATAAACCGCTGGTCAACACCTTCGTAGTGGCCGCATACCAACAACAGGTTTGCCATTTCGCTCAGTTCCGCCACCTTGCTGTGGGTGAGGGTTTTGCCCTGCGGTGAGAGAAGAACCGTGTGCGGTTTTAGCCCGCTGTGTAGCTTCTCAACATGCTCCACCGCATCTAGCAGCGGCTCGGCTTTCAGCACCATGCCCGGCCCACCGCCAAACGGCTCATCATCCACCGTCCTGTGCCTGTCGTGCGCGAAGTCACGGAGTTGGTGCAGATCGATGCTGATCAATCGAGATTCGACTGCTCGACCGATGATGCTCGCCGAAAACGGGCCATCGAACATCTCGGGAAACAGCGTGATGATGTCTATCTGGAGCATGTGTTTGAGGTTTGTGGTCGTGGCGGGTCAGGAGAGCCGTGTCATTGTGAACCTCGTTCAGGATATCTCGTGTGACCGTTGATGAGTGGTCAGATCCCTCGACCCGCAAGCGGGTGCCCCGCGGTCGGGATGACACTTACAAACAATGAACACGCAGCCCCGCTGCAGAAAACGCAGCTTGCTGCAAAATGCAGTTTGCCGCCCGGAAACGAGTAGAAAGCGGGCATATAGTGGATATGGTGCCAGTTGAGCCTGATGCGAACAACGGCGTGCATCTGGCCGTCATCTAATGGACACGGGAGAGATCGATAGATGTTCAGCGGAATCGTCGAAGAGGTTGGCAAGATCAGATCGTACAACCTGAGCCGGATGACTGTGGAAGCGTCAGGCGTGCTCGGTGATCTCAAGGTTTCCGACAGCATATCGGTCGCCGGTGTTTGTCTGACAGTCGTTGAGTTGGCCAACGATACCTTCACCGTGGAGACAGTTCCAGAGACAGTAGACCGCTCAAACTTTGGAGAACTGAAGCCCGGCGGTGGAGTGAACCTTGAGCGGGCGCTGGCGCTAGGTGACCGTATTGGCGGCCACATGGTGCAGGGTCACGTCGACGGCCGAGGCAATGTAGCAGCCTCTTCCAAAGACGGCAACTCGGTACGCATCAGAATTGGCTGTGATCCGGAACTGCTTCGATACATCGTCGAAAAAGGGTTCATCACGGTCGACGGCACGAGCCTGACGGTGACCGCAGTGCACCCGGACGGGTTCGAGGTCGCTATCATCCCGTTCACTTTCGAGCACACAACGCTTAATGAGCGAGCGGTTGGCGATGCTGTGAACATCGAAGTGGATGTGACCGCCAAGTACGTCGAGAGGCTCGTTTCTCCTTACATTTCGGGAATCCAGGCCGAAGCGGGAGTAAAGTAACGGCTCGTCGGCTGCCAGACAGCACAGGCACGGAAATCATCTGTCTATAAGAGGCAACATTTGTTGAAAGACGAACAGGACGAAAAAGCGAACTCCTCGGCTGAGACTGAACCGGATAAGCCGGGACACTCGGCAATTCAGTCAGTCGAGACTGCGATTGACGCGTACAAGGCTGGCCGGATGGTGATCCTTGTCGATGATGAGGACCGCGAGAACGAGGGCGACTTCGCAATGGCCGCGGAGGACATCACTCCTGAGGCAGTCAACTTCATGGCGACAGAGGGCCGCGGGCTGATTTGTGTTCCCATGATGGGCAGCGACCTTGCTCGATTCAGGCTTCCGATGATGGTGCAGAACAACACGTCTGCGCACTCCACCGCGTTCACCGTCTCTGTCGATGCAGCAGACGGCATCACGACAGGGATTTCGGCTGCCGACCGCGCCCAGACTATTCGACTGCTTTCGAATAGTGAGGCAGGAGCCGGAAACCTTGTGCAGCCGGGTCATATATTCCCGTTGCGGTACCAGGAGGGCGGCGTTCTGGTCAGGGCCGGGCAGACTGAAGGCTCGGTCGACCTTGCGAGGCTAGCAGGCAAGAGTCCGGTTGCTGTCATCTGCGAGATTATGAACCCTGACGGGACGATGGCGCGTCGGCCACAGTTGGAGGAGATATCTAGCAAGTACGACATTCCGGTCGTCTCTGTTGCGGATGTTATTGCGTACAGGATGTCGCACGAAAAGCTGATCGAACGGCTGGTCGAGACGCGGTTGCCGACTCGCTGGGGAGATTTCAAGGCCGTCGCCTATAAGAGCCTTGTGGACCCTGATGAGCATGTTGCGTTGGTCAAGGGCGAAATCGATGGCTCAAAGCCGGTGCTGGTGCGGGTTCACTCCGAGTGCCTGACAGGCGACGTTTTCGGCTCGATGCGGTGTGACTGCGGCGATCAAGCAGCGCTTGCGCTCCAGCAGATCGAACAGGAACTGGCTGACC
>JAJCYX010000045.1 GCA_029262715.1 Chloroflexota bacterium | reverse complement strand
ATTTTTTTGCCTTAACACTCGACCCGGCGGTTTCTTGAGGAATACCGTTGTCTTCTGCCGAAGCAGCCGGCGTGAATGGGACGACACGGTCTGCGCTTAACACCGGGGTGGCCGACTGCATCAGAACGTCCGCTGCTCGCCTGTTCAGGTGCTTAGACACCCTGTCGAGCAGTACCCTGAACCCGGTGTCCTTGAGGACATAGTCCGTCGCACCCCTCTGAATGGCAAGTCGAACGTCATCTGATTCGTCCAGACCACTGAACATGATGACCGGCACGTCAGACTCGTGACGAATCAGAGTGCAAACATCGATGCCAGACATTCTTGGCATCCTTATGTCGAGAAGGGCGATGTCAGGCTGGAACTCACGGAACTGCTTGATCCCATCGCGCCCGTCCGCTGCCGCCTGGACATTGTAGCCCTGGCTTTCCAGAGCGATCTGAAGACCCGAACGCACATCGGCTGAATCTTCAACAATGAGCACACTTCTGTTCATGTGAACTCGATTTCCTGTGACCGCAACGATGGTCGGTCTGATTGGATTTGCTCTTGCTTCACGCGGGCGCAACGCGGGCACCCGCATGATCTAATCTCAAAATAGTAGTGCCACGAAAGCCCATCGTCGGGCGTAGCGGCACTAAAAAACTCTGGAGTAACTGCTCAGCCTTGAGTGCTAGACTCCGCACCGCCGACTCCGTACAAACCCTGAGTCTTCACACGGAGACATTGTGATGAGTTCAAGTTCCGACGTTGTAGTCATTGGTTCCGGCGTGTTTGGCCTTTTTGTTGCATGGGAACTGGCAAAAAACGGACGATCGGTAGTGGTGCTTGACCGCGCACCAGTTGGAACCGAGGCGTCTGGATGGGCGCTTGGCAGGCTTGATCCCTTGCTCAGAGGTTCCGGCTCTACTGGAGAGACCGAACAAGACCTTCCCGCTGGGCATATCGCCAAACCTGAGGCGCAACAGGAACTGGCGCTGCTGTCCTATAACGCGCACAGAGAAATGTCTGATGAAATCGAAGACGTTTCGGGCATCGATATCCAGGTGGATGAACAACCGACTTTACAGCTTTTCTATTCACAGGAAGAGCGAGATTTTGGCGCTGAGTACGCAAGTATATGGTCAGAGATGGGCTTCAAGTCCGAGCTGGTTTCAGCAGATCAGATCAGGTCAATGGACCAGAGAATCCTGACAACTGAGTTCGGTGGAGTTCTTGTCCAGGGTCCGTACTTCATTGACAGCCTTAACTTTGTGAAGGCACTCGCCGCATGTGCCAAAGCCGCTGGTGCCAGACTCGAAACAGCGTCTGTGTCATCCATTGAGGACACAGGTGGTGGCGGCGTCATCGTCCACACCGACCAGGGTCACTATGATGCGAATACGGCGATAATCGCCGCCGGACCGTGGTCAACCGAGCTTGCAAAGCCGTTTGGTGTGGACCTGCCTGTACATCCGTCTAAGGGCGAGATCCTCCGGCTTCAGCCGCCAGAAGGCGAAGGCTTTGGAATGCACGTGCACGGTCCATGCTCGCTTGTGAACAAGAAGGATGGACTCGTGTGGGTCGCAGCCAGTGCTGCCGACTCAGGGTTCGACCGAACACCAACAGATGGTGCAGAAAAACAGCTGCTCGAATACGCTCGGACTATGATGGCGGAATCTGCGAATTGGCCCATCGCTCAGCACACCGTTTGCTTCCGTCCCGCAACGCCAGACGATCTGCCGATAGTGGGTTCGGTCAGCGATAACGTTCTAGTGGCAACCGGCGGCGGTGGAAGCGGCATAGTGCAGTGCCTGTTCGTAGGCAGACAGGTGGAGAAGATGGTCACAGCAGGAGAATCGGAGCCGGCGGCGACGATGATCTCCATGAGTAGGTTCGGCCAGTAGTTCTCTGTGATGCGGGGGGCTACGAACCAGACGGCCCGAACCGCTCTGTGTGGATGCTCTCTGGCGGCAGTCCGCGATCAACCAGTAGCGAGGCGACCGTTTCCACGAACCCATTTGAACCGCAAACATAGCTCAAAGCAGGTTCGCCAAGCTGCTTGATAACCTCGTCCAGCATGGGCGCATCGACTCTTCGGGCAAGTCCTGACCATTCGGCAGACCGTTCTCTCGTCAACGTAAGGCTCAAATCAAACAGGTCGTCCTTTGCCGATGCCTGCTCCAGCTCGTCTTTGTAGATGACGTCGTCCAACGTTCGACTCGAGTAGAGCAGGGCGGCGGACACTGAGTCACGGTCACATGCAGACCTGTGCCGGAGCATTGACATTAGCGGCACAACGCCCGAACCTCCGCCGACCAGCAGTAGCGGCCCGCCCTGCTTGACAGACCAGGTGAATGGTCCTCCGATCGGCCCTCGGAGTTCGACCTGATCGGCTTCCTGCACCACATCGTGAAAGTATGGCGAGACCTCGCCGTCTTCAATCACTTCAACCGTGATTTCCAGGGATCCTGTCATTCCCGGAGTTTGGGGCGTAATGGGTGCCGACGCGATCGAGTAAGACCTCTGCGCCTGGTAGCCGTCGGGAGCCGTCAGGCGTACATCGACGTGCTGACCGGGCCGGAACCGGTTGAATCCCTCGACAGTAAGTTTGAACGACTTGACCCGAGGCGTTTCGATCCGCACCTGTTCGACGGTTGCGATCTGCCATCCGATTGCATCAGGCATATTTTGCGTCCAAAAACTCGGGCGATAGCTCGGACACAACTGACTGCGATACGCTGGAATCAGTCACCTGCGTAGCGCTGCTCTTTCCAGGGATCTCCGTACATGTGGTAGCCGTACGCCTCCCAGAAACCAGGAGCATCCTCATCCATGAATCGCAGGCCGCGGATCCACTTGGCCGATTTCCAGAAATAGAGGTGAGGAACGAACATTCGTATCGGTCCGCCATGCCCCGGCTCGATAGGTTCACCATCGTACTCGTAGGCGATCAGCGCCTTGCCGTCGAGGATGTCCTCGGTAGGCAAGTTCGTCGTGTAGCCGCCGTCTGAATAGGCCATCACATAGTCGCCGGGTGGCTCGCTGAGACCGGCAGCCTCCAACAGGGCATCGATAGTCACCCCGCGCCAGTCGGTGTCATGCTTCGACCACTTCGTTACGCAGTGGATGTCCACATGCATGTCAGTGGCAGGCAACTTCTGCAGTTGCTCCCAGTTCCACTTACCGAGCGATTCCCCATCAGATTCGATAGTTAGATCCCATGTTGCAAGGTCAACCCGTGGCGTTGGGCCTGCCGACAGAACCGGAAAGCCGTCTTCCAGGTACTGTCCGGGCGGAACTGGTCGTGAAGACTCAGCCCTTTTCCTACCGAAAAATCCTCTGCTGACCACGGTTTACGTCCCTTCCAAGTATTTGAGCAATCGATGGCCGATGCCGGAATCGTGCCGAGGCACGCCTGTTCTTCCGACGTTATATTCATTCTCCGTCACGATCATCATGAAAATCTAAACAGCACAGCGGAGACGACCACATGCTACTTGAAAACAGAGTCGCCATAGTCACAGGTGCAGGGAACGGCATCGGCCGCGCCATCGCCGAACGATTTGCAGCAGAGGGTGCGTCCATCACGGTTGCTGAATTGGAAGAAGAACCGGGAAAAGAGGTTGCGGAAGCTATTCGGGCGTCGGGTGGGAAAGCGATCTTTCACAAGACAGACACATCAGATGCAGCCTCTGTTAAAGCTGCTATCGAGGCGACGGTGACTGAATTTGGGACTGTGAATGTGCTGGTCAACAATGCTGCTCAGTTCGTTTTCGGCACGGTTGAGACCGTTACGAATGAGGACTGGGAGCGTGTATTTGGTACCAATGTCATTGGTTATGCGAACACAGTACGAGAGTGTCTGCCGCAGTTCCGAAAGAACGGCGGCGGAGCAATCGTCAACCTCGCTTCTGTCTCGTCGTTCATAGCCCAACCCGAGTTCGTGCCCTACAACACCTCGAAGGGTGCGGTAGCTCAGTTGACCCGGTGCCTTGCAATGGATCTCGCGAAGGACAACATCCGCGTGAACGCCATCTGCCCCGGATCGATCAGGACACGAGCCACCGACAGGCACATCGCATCGCTTGGCCTCGATCCTGAAAAATCATATGTCGAGTTTGGTCAGGATTCGCTGATGAAGCGGATGGGCCGGCCTGAAGAGATCGCTTCCGGCGTCGTATTCCTTGCGTCTGACGAGGCTTCGTTCATGACCGGCGCGCATATCGTGATTGATGGCGGTGCGACCATCGACTGAGCACATTCTCCTGTGGATCGTCACACCGGAACCAATCTAAAGCTCGGGTTTCGTTCCAATGTCATAGCTCGACTATTACTGTGTGAACACTCGTCCCATCGCCAAAAAATCAATTCAGCGCGGCTTCACGGCAATCGAAGTCTCGATCTTCATGATCGCCGCAACGGTCGTCGCAACCCTCTCATCGGTTGCGCTGTTGTCGCTCAGTGGAGATTCCGCCCAGGCTGGAGCACTGGCTTCTAACCGAGGGGTCGACCACGCCACCGGCCCTGTTCAACTGCACGGCCCGATTATTGCGACTCGCGGAGATGTCGACGTTGACGGAAATAACATCATCGACCTGAGCGGTAGCGACATACAGGCGGTTGCGACTCTCAAGATGATTCTGACCGCTGATCTTGCATCGGGAATCGATCTGACACCTCCGTACACGACCGACAGCACCGGGATCGACCCCGATTTCTCTACCAGTCAGATTGGCACAGTTGTGTCGGTCACGACCGAAAACTACGGCATTTCGTCCGCTGCATGGTCGGTCACGTTCCCTGGCGACGATGACGGTGACGACGTTCTTGAAAAGGGAGAACGGGCGGAAATGACGGTCTGGCTGTTTCCAGAAGACCTGGCCAACGACTGGTTCGATCTGGGTTCAGGGGTATCTGATCCGTACATCGATAGCTCTGGAGAGGCGCTTGTTGCTCGTGGTCAGGTCACTCTTCGAATAACTCCCGATGAGGCGCCTGAGACTTCCATCAATCGAACGTTGCCGATCGAGCTGACGTCCTCAATTCTGCTTGAGTGATCAGTCCGGGCGTAGAATCCCACCATTCAAAATAAACATGGAGAGATTCACATCGCCGCTAAACTGACTGATGACCACATCAAGCTGCTCAATGAAAAGCATCTGGCTCAGATTGTCACTCTGATGGAGGACGGCTCACCCCAGATTTCACCGGTATGGGTCGACACCGATGGCGAGCATGTGTTGATCAACACCGAAGAAGGTCGCGTCAAGACCAACAACATCAGGCGCGATCCGCGCGTCGCAATCGGCATCTACGATGCAGCAAATCCCTATACAAGAGTTCTGAATGTCCGAGGAACGGTCGTGGATATCACCTCAGAAAACGCACGTGATCACATTGATGCGCTGTCAGAGAAGTACAACGGTGTTCGTCCGTACGCCAGGCACAACGCTGACAGGAACCGCCTGATCATGAAGATCCGGCCTGACCGCATCTACTAGTTCGTAGGAAATGCCTGTCTAACGATTACTACTCAGCCGTCGCTGTCTTAAACCCATGGAGTCCCTGGGG
>JAJCYX010000044.1 GCA_029262715.1 Chloroflexota bacterium | reverse complement strand
GCCCTAACGTAGAACGGCACTCCTGCCCATCGCCAGTTTTCGACATGAAACCTGGCAGCGATGAATGTGTCCGTTTTCGAGTCAGCCGCGACGCCAGGCTCGTCCACATAAGCCGCAACGGTTTCGCCGTTGACTTCCCCTGCTGAGTACTGGCCTCTAACGACCTCTTCGGGGTTCAGTGGAGCGATGGCCCGCAGCAGCTTCACACGCTCATCACGAATGCGTTCTGGTGCGAACGAGATTGGCGGTTCCATCGCCAGAAGTGAGATCACCTGAAGCGCGTGGTTCTGCACAATGTCACGTAGTGCGCCTACTTCTTCATAGAAAGGGCCGCGCTCTTCGACTCCGATGTCCTCGGCGATAGTGATCTGCACATGGTCGACCGAGTCGCGGTTCCAGATCCGCTCGAAGATCGAATTCCCGAACCGCATCGCCAGGATGTTCTGGACCGTCTCTTTACCGAGATAGTGATCGATTCTGAAGATGTTCTCTTCATCGAACACCTGCTGCAACTGGCTATCCAGGGCGCGTGACGTTTCGAGGTCAGTGCCGAAAGGTTTTTCGACAACAAGTTTCGTGCCCTCTACAAGCGAGGCTGACTGAAGTTGCTGGGTGACCGACTGGAACGCAGTTGGAGGGATGGCGAGATACGCTGTGCGCTCGGGCAATATTGCCGCTTCACGCATTGCGTCCGCACCGTCTTTCGAGTTTACAAACTTGAATCTCCGGGCTAACGATTCCCACGTGCCTTGATCGAACTCGCGGCGGGAGTAGTCCTTGATTGCGGCGACTGCAAGATCCCGGAACGAGGCGTCATCGAGGTCGTCCTGTGAGAACACGATGAAGTTGCCATGTGCGGGCAGGAGTCCGTCGATTGCGAGGTTGTACAGCGCCGGCAGCAGTTTTTTCCGTGCGAGGTTGCCTGAGCCGCCGACGAGCAGCAGATCTTGATCGTCTGGCGGGGAAAGACTCATTTGGCCTGCACCGCATGTCCGCCGAACTCGTTGCGGAGCGCTGCAATCACCCGCATGCCGTACGAATTGTCGTCTCGTGAGGTGAATCGACTGAATAGCGATTGTGCGATCACGCTGACAGGAACTCCGCGCTCAACACCTTCGAGTACTGTCCATCGACCCTCGCCGGAGTCGTCTACATACCCGGAAAGTTTGCTCAGATCAGGGTCCTTGTCGAAGGCAGAAACTGCAAGATCGAGCAGCCATGATCTGACTACGCTGCCGTTCTGCCATAACGATGCGATCTGGTGCATATCGAGATCTTCATCGTATGCGTTGAGCAGTTCGAATCCCTCGGCGTACGCTTGCAACATGCCGTATTCGATGCCGTTGTGCACCATCTTGGTGAAGTGGCCTGAGCCGATAGGGCCGACATGCGCATAACCGTCTTCGGGAGCAAGCGTTTTGAAGATCGGCTCTACGTGGGCGAAAGTCTGCTGTTCTGCGCCGATCATCAGGTTGAACCCTACTTTCAGCCCCCATATTCCGCCGGATGTGCCAACGTCCATGAAGCGCAGCCCCTTCGCTTCCGCTTCCTTTGCGTGCCGCAACGAATCCTTGTAGTAGGAGTTACCGCCATCGATCAGGATGTCGTCAGACGACAACAAGTCACCCACAGTGTTGAGTGTCTGGTCGGTGATGTCACCGGATGGCACCATCACCCAGAGGATGCGTGGAGCTTCAAGGGACTGCACAAGGGCTTCGAGTGAATCGACGTCTGAGACGTCCGGATTGCGGTCATATCCAACAACTTCATGACCATCCTGTTCAAGGCGCTGTTTGATCCCATTGCCCATGCGGCCCAGACCGACGAGTCCCATTTTCATTCGACTGTTCCTTCCAAATGATGCATCTTGGTGATTCGTCGTACACGCCTCGGCCTACCGCTGGGGGTGCTTTCATGAACCCCATCATGAGATGGGCAGATGTGACTCGCATCGCCAGCGTGCAGTTAGTTTCAGCACCTGCAATTCAGGTCACCGGCATTGATGCCGGCATGCACTAGATGCGGAATCTCCTTCGAACACGCTCACCGGCTTAGAGTGTGCAACGACTGATGAAGATGCCGGTCACATCATCCTTTGGACCAGCATCAACCGACCTTCGGACAGTAGTTCTCCGAATTTTTCTGGCGTCGTGTCGAGCGCGTCCGCAGCTTCCACATGGGATAGTCCGGCGATATCTCGTAGAACTACCGCTGCGCGCAGGTCGAGGTCGAGGCTCGCCAGGAGAATCGCAACACGGTTCTTCGAGTTCCCTGCCCATGACACGGGATCGCTTTCCGAAACAGCGGTGGCGGTGCGTTTTGCGGTGGAAACTAACTCACGCATTAGCAGTCTCAGACGAGAATCTGGTTCCGAGGGATCTGGCGCGGCGGCGGCGTGCTGGTAGGCGGCAACAAGAGATTTCTCTGCTCCGACTCGGCTGCCAGAGATGTGGAACGCCGTGGTGTAAAGAGTGCTGAGTCTGTCAGCGTCTATATCCGTCACCAATTTCCTGCTCCTGTCCTGACAGGCCTGATTGGCCCGAACGGCCAAACGGTAGGACCGTGCGCGAGTAACGATTTCACGTTAGATGCTCGCACGAAGCGGGCATATCGACTCAAAGGATGATTCGAATCGTCCTATTCGGAGGATTGTTGAGGGAAAACGCCAGGTGCGGTCTGAGTGAGAAGCGCAGATTGAACAGCCGCTCGAGGCACAGTCGATGTTCTATACGAGGACAATTTGACTGAAGTTAGTTGCCGTCGGCCATCACGTTGCCGCTGGCGTCACAGCGTTCCCAGAGGGCAATTCCACCGAGCACACCGAGCTTGTTGTCCACGAGCCTGGCATCGGGAGATAACTCAAATGCGATCTTTCTTGAGTTCCCGCCACCGATGTGAAGCGAGTCGTATCGGATGAGCGTGTACAGGTTGTCCAAAACAGTTTGAACTCTCTTGTTCCACCGCTTTGCGCCAACCTTCTTTCGTGCTGCATCGCCGACGTACTGGTCGTAGGTTTTCTTCCCATGAGCAGGGTGCTGCCCCAGCTCAAGGTGCGGCAGCAGCTGTCCGTCGAGGAAAAGCGCGGTACCGAATCCGGTACCCAATGTGATAACAAACTCAATTCCGCTGCCGGAGACAGCAGCAAGTCCCTGCATGTCTGCGTCATTCACCACCCGAACCGGGCTTCCAAGCTGATCCGCCAGGGTCTCTGCAAGCGGAAAATTTCGCCATTCGTCGGTGCCAAGGT
>JAJCYX010000043.1 GCA_029262715.1 Chloroflexota bacterium | reverse complement strand
ACGGCTATTACGTTTTCCCGTTCTTGATGGACGAAGAGCTTGTGGCAAGAGTCGACCTGAAGGCGGACCGCCAGAACGGCCGGCTGCTGGTGCAATCGGCGCACCTGGAAGACGGTCGTGATGCAGTCGCGGTTTCAGCGGCACTTGCAGATGAGCTTGCAACTTTGGCGCGCTGGCTGAACTTGAAGAGGGTTGTGGTGGGCAGGAAGGGCGATCTTGTGAGCGATCTGCGGAAAGCGGTGAAAGGGACGCGGATGTGAAACATGAAAATATCGTCACTGAGATCAGAACTATTTTTTCGGCGAAAGTGCTTAAAAAATGAATTACCCGAATTCGCTTCATTGGGGCATCGTTTCATCTCTTAACGAACCTGCGGTATTCCATGTCACCGCAACGGAACACGATGCTGAGCAGCTCGTGGCGAGCGCTCCACGATGGGTTGAGACGAAATTATTGCGCGGTGGACATTGCCGATCGAAGACTGACTTGATACATCAATGGATCGCCGCGTTTCAGTTACCGACGTACTGTCGGGACAATTGGGACTCTTTTTCTTCGTGCATATTTGATCCTCCGATAAATGTTGTCCTTGGCGGACTTCCAGTGGGTCTGGCCGTCGTCGCAGTATTTACCGAGTCAGAACTGGTGCTAGAAAATGAAGATCCCACCGAGCTTGACGTTTTAGTGGATATCATCCGGCAACGCTCCGAGGAAGTAGCGTTGCCTCGTACCGATGCTGAAATCGGCCAGTTCAATTGGCCAATAAGATTGGCCGTCGTGTTCCAAACGACGCCGGACGCCACCGAAGTCTTCACCAATAACTTGCTAGACAGTAGGATCACGATCCCAGTCTCACATTTCGACAATGACTAACGTGAGTAATCTAATAACTGTGCGGATATGAAGCCGGTACTGGTGCTCGGAGCTACAGGGAAGGTCGGGCGGCACGTGGTGTCAGGGCTTGCTGACGCCAGAGTTCCGGTGCGAGCTATCACACGAGATGCTACACGGGCAAAAGAGACTTTTGCCGCCGAGAATCTCTCGATCGCCGGCGCTGAGTTCATACAGGCCGACGTGCGTGACCTCGATGCCATCCGAGTAGCAGCTGAAGGCTGTGGACAAGCATACGTTGCAAGCTCTGATGTGCCAGAACAGGTGGAGATGGAGGTCAACGCCGTAAAAGCTGCACTGGAAGCAGGCGTCGGCCCTATCGTGAAACTGTCTTCCTGCGATGCCGCACCCGATGCTCCATTCTCATGGGCTCGGCAACATGACGAGATTGAACGAGAGATTTCATCTCTGACCACGGAGTTCAGCCATCTGCGCCCGCACTACTTCATGCAAAATCTCTTTACTGAAGTTATCGACAACGTCATATATCTACCGGCGGGTGACGGTCGGCTCGGCATCATCGATGCCCGTGATATTGCTGCAACCGCAGTGAAACTGCTCGTAGATGAAACCCCTTTACGCCGTACTGCAGAACTCACAGGTCCCGAGCCGGTCAGTTTTTCGAGAATCGCTTCTGCGATCACCGCAGCAACGAACACAGAAGTCGTCTATGAACCCTGCACAGAGCAGGAGTTCCTGGACAGGATGACGGCTCGGGGGCAGTCGTCTTCTGAAATCGCCCGCGTTTATCGAGACGTTAGCGATGGAGTTCTTGACATGCACACGGACGAGGTTGAGAAGATCACTGGGCGAGCGCCTCGCACGATTGAACAGTTCGCGCTCGACTACGCCGAGCGATTTTCCTCAAGATAGTTGCCCGTTTCAAATTCCCCGGCGCATCTAAGTCCACCAGTAAGCAGGCAAAGACTTGCGCCGTCTGCCCGTGAACTCCAATATGTCGCCAAGAACACTTTGTGGCCGCTCGAATCACCAGCAGTCGCGGACCGAATACCAATCACCAAAACGGAGAAAACGCCATGTATGTCGGGACTCAGGTTGGGGCACGTGACGAGCAGGATTTCACGATGTGGGCGCAGCTTGGCGTCAATAACATCTGCTCAGATGCGCCCGGCAACCCGCACGATTGGAAGCTCGAAGACCTTGTTAAGCATCGAGAAAAGGTCGAATCCCACGGCATCACACTCGACATGGTGCAGCTTCCGCTCAGTTCAACGCCGCTCGACCGTTCGCAGAGCCCGAACATCATGCTCGGCAAGAGCCCTGAGCGAGACCGCGAGATCGAATCGGTCCAGAACATCATTCGTATGGCGGGTGAAGCCGGAATTCCAGCTGTCAAGTACAACATGAACATCATCGGCATCCCGCGCTCAGAGCGAGAGGCCGGCCGAGCAGGCTCGTCCAACTCAACATTTCGCTGGTCCAAGATGGACCAGGACGAGGAGCCGGGCTTCTGGGGTGTTGTTGACCCTGATGAGAACTGGGAGCGTATCGACTATTTTCTCGAACGCGTAGTCCCAGTTGCGGAAGAGGCCAGGGTGCGTCTCGCCTGTCACCCGCATGACCCGTACACGCCTCCGGGCTATCTCGGTGTGACGCGGCTGCTCGGCACTGTTGAAGGCATGAAGCAGTTCGTTCAGATGCATGAAAGCCCGTATCACGGCCTGAACTTCTGCCAGGGAACGGTCAGCGAGATGCTGGACGATCCGGGTGAGGAGATTTATGACGTGATCCGCTGGTTCGGTTCCCGCGAGAAGATTTTCAACGTGCATTTCCGCAACATCCGCGGCGGCAAGCTGAACTTCATGGAGGCGTTCCCTGACGAGGGCGCTGTGGACATGGTGAAGGCGGCGAAGACGTACCAGGAGGTTGGCTACAAGTACATGCTGATGCCGGACCACGTACCGACCATCGATTCTCGTGATCCCTCAGGCACAGCGTTCGCCTTCTGCTACGGCTACATCACGGCGGTTCTGCAGACGATTGGCGAGCCACGCAAAGAGGGCTGGATCTTCAAGGAGATGCCGGGAGAGGGTTAGCTG
>JAJCYX010000042.1 GCA_029262715.1 Chloroflexota bacterium | reverse complement strand
ATAGTGGCGATTATGATCTCAAGCGGTTCGCCGTCGTCAGCCCTGAACTGGAAGCAGGCACCAGTCGGTATCGAACAGGATACGCCCGGCGTAAGATCCAGAAGGTCTTCCTGGCTCTCCAGTCGCCTCCACAGCGTGCCCGAGCCTCCTACGCAGTGCCACATCTCCTCGACAGTCATGTGGCGCACCGGTCGAGTCACCTGCCCGGCGGGCAGAGTGCAATGGACCATACTCCCTCTCGATGCATCGATCGAAAGAAGCCGTATCTCGGAGCCGTCAGGAGCAATGACGTCAGGCTCTTGTGGTAAATGCCGACTCTCAAAGGTCATATTGGGCCGATGATAACCGTCGAGGACGTGAACCGGTGATTCTGGTCTGCCGCTAGAGCGATTTCAGTTGTGAGACCTGACCGTCTCTCTCAGGTACACGAGAGTTGCGACAACCCGCCTGTCGACGCGCGGGCCGGCTTCGATGCCCATATCTTCATAGAGCGAAAAGATCAATGTGTCGGTCTCGGCAGGTGTAAGAGCCATCCTGCCTGCGATTCCGCTGTTTGAGACACCTGCCGCGACCAGCTCCAGCGCTCGGGCCTGCTCTACAGTTAGCCTTTCCAGCAACGATGCGCCTGTTTCGGCCTTAGCGTGCTCCAGGCCGGGATCAATGATCCCTTCGCCCTTTGTAGCGCCTTCAATCGCTCTCCAGAGCCGCTGGGAGTCAAGAGAGGCTCCCCGGGTGATGAATGACCAGCCTGAACTGATCTTGCCTGACAGGTACTGGACAACATCAGGGCCAAAGCCCTGGGCGATGACTACTACTCCGAGTGAAGGACGAGCAGCCTTCAGGCGGTAGCCGCTTCGCACACCTTCGGCATCAGGCCCGATCTGTGATTCGATGATGACCACATCCGGTCGCAGTTCCTCCACGGCCTGCATTGCCTCATCACCCTGCCTTGATTCACCTATTACGTGTACTCGGTCAATGGACGAAAGCGTGCTGCGCACCACATCACGGATTAGTTCCTGTGAAGCTACGATGAGCACCTCTGTGGTGCGTTTCGAGCGTGGGCCATTGAAATCTCTGTTGAACGGAATTATCTCTGTCATTCGATTCCTGTGGAGCGTGTTACTGAAGGTTAAACAGCGTCGTCTGCGGTAAGCCTCACCCATCATGGAGCCGAGATTGCGCTCCCAGCAGTCTCAGTTGGCTAACAGGGGTATACCTGATGTCTCATCACATGCGACCCAAGTGAGCCGCGCCGACGCCTGAATGAGTGAGAACCCAGGAGCCAAACAAAGAAAAGACCCCGACGCATGCTGCATCGGGGTCTTTTCAAATAGATTTACGTATGTAAGGCCAAAGGCCATTCAACCGTTCACAAAATCCCAACCGCCGTACTCATCAATGAAAACGCGGCTTGCCGCCGAAAATGCGGCTAGCCGCCTAGATGAGGCCTCTTCGCTGTGCTTCTGACACGGCGTGAGCGCGGTTGTTCACACCCATCAGGTCAAACACGTGACGTAGCTCCCGCTTAACAGTCGCAGGGCTAAGGAACAGGTCCTCAGCAATACGCTTCGTCGTCTCACCACGAGCAACCATCTCAAGAACCTGTGCCTGTCGCTCAGATAGACCAAGAGAATCGGTCTTGTTGGACTGTAGTTCACGATACCGGTCAACAAGCAGAGCATTCAGGGCTGGCGAAAGCGGCGCACCCCCGTTCGCTGCGTCCTGCACAGCGCGCACCAGCTCTTCACCGGAAGAACGCTTGAGCAGGTACCCGCAAGCGCCTGCCTCGAGAGCGGTAGAGAGATAAGAGTCCCCGAACGAACTCAGCATCACGATGCGAAGGTGCGGGTACTTGGCGAGAATCGCCTTCGTGGTCTCAATGCCATCCATGCCGGGCAGCATCACATCACAAAGCACAACCTCAGCGAGGCCGAGAGAAGGCGAAACAAGGGCGTTCTCACCGCTGTCGGCCTCTCCAACCACCGTAGCGCCCTCTTCGAGCTCGAGGAGCCGGCGCGTGCCTTCTCGCACAACCGGGTGATCCTCGATCAAAAACACTCGCACCGGAGCGCTTTCATCCCGAATCGGGGTCGAAACCACCTCATCACTTCGGTGGCTGTCATATGAATCAAATTGTTCGGCATTAGAAGTTGTCATATAAGAGGTCCTCGCTCAAGATTTTCTACGATTGGCTCTTGCGAGTAATCCGTGAAATCCCCGCTGTCAGGTCGGGTCTTTTACCTGTTTCTGTCTCAGACGACCGGATGTCTTTGAGAACGGCGAAGTACTGCAACCTGCCTCTCAGCTCTTCGAGAGAGAAGGGTTTGTGAAGGACATCAACGTCGTTCTCTTCGAAGAACGCCTGTGTGTTCGGCGCAACGGTATCTCCAGTAATAAAGAGAACCCGCTCGGCAAGCTCCGGTTTCAGGCCATCGATGCAGCGCAGCACCTCGGGACCGCCAAGGCCGGGCATCTTAACGTCCAGAAGGATCGCATCGTAGTCCGACAGATTGATCATGCGCAGAGCCTCGGCGCCATCAGATGCAACATCGACTTCGTGGCCGAGACCAGTCAGGATCCGTGAAAGTAGGTCCGTAATCACCGGCTCATCGTCTACCGCGAGCACTTTCAACATGGCGAAGCTGGTCGGCTGTTCAGGTTTCCGTGGCTCCTCCTCTACAGGCTCCTCGACCTCAACGACCGGGATTTCGACCACGAACGTAGTGCCGCGGCGTGTGTGGCTCTCCGCCCTGATCTCGCCACCGTGGTCTTTCACAATCTCCTGGCAGATGTGCAGGCCAAGACCTGTGCCCTTGCCAACCGGCTTCGTTGTGTAGAACTGTTCAAATATGTGCGGCAACACATCTTCAGGGATTCCGGGGCCATCATCGGTGATGCTGATCCGAATCAGCCCGTCGATAGCCACCAGGCCTACCGTGATGTTTCCTTTACCTGATCCCTCGCTAATGGCATGAATAGCGTTTCCTATCAGGTTCAAGAAGACCTGCTCCATGCGATGACCGTCAGCACGTGTGATCGGCGTGTCAGGGTCGAGGTATGTGGCAACTTCGATGTTGTTGACCCTGCATTCGTACTCTCGTAGGTCCAGCACCTTCTGGAGCGACTCAGCAGCGTCGAAGCGGTCACCACGGCCAGCGTGCGACCGTGCGAAACCAAGCAGGTTGTCGACAATCTGGCCGGCTCTCTCTGCTTCGCTGGCGATCGACTCGAGGTCTTTGCGCAGCACGGGGTCAACGGTCTGCTTGAGAGCCAGTTGCGAAAAGCCGAGCACCGCTGTGAGCGGGTTGTTCAGTTCGTGCGCAACGCCGGCCGCCATCTCGCCTACCGCTACCAGCCTGCTGTTGGCAACCATCCGGTTCCGCTGGTCAGCCTGCTCAGATACATCGTCGATTACCAGCAGTATTCGAGCGCCGTACGGATCGTCATTCGGCATCGGGACTGCAGTGACCACGTACGCAGCCGCTTGCGGGCCACCTTCGTCTGAGATCATCTCGGCGTCTCGAGCGGTCGAAACGTTCATCGTTGCCTTGATCAAAGCTCGTAGACCCGGCGGGTCAAAGTGATCCTCTAGTCCATCGCCCCTGCGCGGCTCGTTGAACTTGCGAGCGAATGCAGCGTTCCAGTTGACGATATTCGACTCGCGGTCGATCGCGATCGCCGACTCCTTGATCGAGTCGGCAAGCGCGTTCAGCGCAACTCCTGAGATGCTTTCGGCCTTAGCCTCAACATGCCCTGAGTCTTGTCGCTGGCGCGCAGCGTTACTTTCTCTCATTCCCCACCTTGCCTGATTCGCAACTCTTCGAGAACGGCCTCGACCTCAGAGCTAACCTCAACCATCGTCAGGTGCTCCAGGTCGCCGAACGCCTTCAGTCGGTCGTCATCTTCTTGCTCATCAGCGAAGATGTCGTCCATGATGTCGTCAAGACCGCCGCCACTCTTCTCTTCCTCGGCAGACTCTTCTTCAGGAATCCCGTCTTCCTCATCGAGGTCTTCGTCTTCGACAAGATCAGCGAGGTTCACGGCAACTGCGCTGTTCTCTGATTCTTCGTCTGGATTCAGTTCATCGTCTGGCATATTCAGCCTCCTCAGAAGGCACGCACACGAGGCGCATCGCTAACCGTTTGCCGGTGCCGTGATAGTGGAGAAGATCGATTCGGCCATTGGCGGGACGAGTGTGACCATCGACCCTGAGATGATCATCATCACGCCGAGAGCGAAGAGAAATCGGAACCTGTGACCGCCTGATGCTGAGTGCGGCGCAAGCGCGTTCGCCACTGTCAGTGCAAGCACAACGGAGATGACGAGGATGTTCAGGAACCCGAAATCGACGTTTGCAAAGGTGTTGAACCCTGAAACGTTCGCAATATCCGGAATCGCCGCTCCCGTGTCACTCAGATCCGGGGCTGTCGAGTCAACCAGTTGGGTCGAAAACAACTCCATAACGTTCAGAATGAACATGAGCAGCCCCGTCATCGCCAGGTGAAGCGGCATCACCAGGAACGTGAAGGTGTTTGCCACCAGCGCCCGCTTCTCACGCAGCATCGAGATGCTTGAAGCGAAGAACGCTGCGTTCTTGCCGGTCTCAAGAGGGTTTCCACCGATTGTCAGAGCGTCCCAGAAAATACTCACAGTCCGGTCGACCATCTCTGAGCCTGTCTCTTCAACAAGCCGCTTCCACGCAAGATCTGGCGAGAGGGAAGCCCGAATTCGCACATCGAGACGCCTGAAGTAAGGCTCCAGCGAAGCCAGTGAACGGCGGTCCACCTTCGTGAGAGCATCACCGACAGTAGAACCAATGGCGTCCGTAACACCACCGAGCAGGCGTGTAGAAGTAGCAATATCAGCGTCATGCTTCGCTATGCGGCCCTGGTCGCGGTACATCATGAAACCGCCAGGCAACAGCCCGAGTCCGGACACAATCAGCGCAGGGCCAAGCCCGTACATGAGCAGAGCGAGTGATCCAACAACCGCTCCACCGACGCCGAATATCATCATCATTCGCTTCGCCTGCAGCTGATTGACCGAGCTCATTCCCGACTTGCGTGCAAAGCCCTCGACAGGCGAAGCGGCGTTCAAGATGAACGCGCCAACACCCATGACACCAATGGTCGCCACAGCGGTCATCATCACCATGATCGGTCCAAGGCTCCAGATCATCATCGAGATCATGGTGATCACGACGATCAGGCCGGCAGACACGGTCAGAGCGGCGTATGCGTCTGTCCACTTACGGAGCGACTCGATCTTCTGCTCGTACTCCGCTCGATACTGCTCTGCTAGCACGGCGGCTTCACGTGTCAGGAACTCCGCTTCGTCCTCACCAGATGCCAGCGAACCAGACATCCTGATCAACAGGCTTGAGACTTCTTCGATATTTGTGCGGTCAGCTACCGCCCTGCAAGCCTCGGAATAGTCGTACTTCAGCCGGTTGACCAGCGTGTTGATCTCAGCGAAGAACGGGGACGACTCAAGGTTCAGTTTTGCGGCGCGCTGGAACATCACCTCACGAGACGCCTTCGCGGTCGCCAGTGATGCCATGTACGAAACATGCGTAAACAGATCGAACCGAAGCTGCTTCTTGTCGACCTGCGAAGTGCTCTTCATCTTCGCGTTCAGCTTCTCATCGGCCTTCTGCTGCGCGTTGTTTCCGAGCCCGAGTTTTGCCAGTACTCCAGTAGTCACTAGAACACACCGTCCGATGTGGCCTTCGAGATAACGTCGAAGGTCTCCTGGTAGTCAGAGATCCCCGTGTTAACGAGCTTGTCCAGGATCCGGGCCCTGCGCTTTACGAGCGAGTAGATCTGGCGCCTGCGAGCGGGCGGGTAGCCTCGTGCAGGGGCGATGCGCTGCTCCAGCAGGTACGAGTTGTTCATGCCAGTAAACTCGAGCACGTCCGTGACCGGGTCCCAGGTGAACACTTCAACGAACGAGAACGAATCGCTGAGTGAGTCGTAGTTGACGATCTCTGAGATAGATGTGCAGCGCCTGCCATGATCTCCGCTCGGCAGCCGTACGCCTTCCTGAATCACACACAGGTTCAGGTTGTCCACATAGTTTTTTGGCACCAGGATCGGGTCACCAACAACACGCTGGATCAGCTTCTGTACTGATGCCGCGTGGAACGTTGCCATAACCGGGTGACCGGTCTGCATGCCCTGGAATGCGATAAGCCCTTCTTCACCACGAATCTCACCAATGATGATCAGTTCTGGCCTCTGACGCAGTGCAGCTTTCAGGAGGTCGAACATGCCAACTCCTGAGTCGCCTTCGCCAGGCTTAGCTTTTCGCACAACCTCTCGCAACCAGTTCGGGTGAGGAACCTGCACTTCAGCCGTGTCTTCGATCGAGACGATCTTGGCGTTCGGAGGGACAAACACGGTTAGCGCATTCATCAACGTCGTCTTGCCTGAAGCCGTCTCACCAGACACGAACATGTTCATGCCGTCTTCGATACATAGAGACAGGTAAGCAGCTGCCTCGGACGAGATGGATTTCCACCGAATGAGGTTCAGTACGCTGATCGGGTCGTCTGCGAACTTACGAATTGTGTAGTTCGATCCGGTCAGCGAGACATCCCGTCCGAAAACGATGTTGATACGAGAGCCGTCAGGGAGCGAAGCGTCAACAACTGGTGCCCTGAAGGTAACCGGTTTCTTGATGCGCTCTGAGAGCCGCAATACGTGCTCGTCCAGTTCATCGTCGTCCTTGTACCCGAACGAGCAGATCATTGACTTGAACACCTTGTGCTCAATAAACATGCGGCCGACACCGGAGCAGGAAATATCCTCAATCCAGTGGTCGTTGATCAACGGCTGGAGTACACCGACACCAACCTTCTCCTTCACGAGCTGGTACTTAATTCCCTCAATGTCTAGCTGAGTCAGCTTCCATTTGGATTCCAGGTCAATCCTGGAACCCTTGCCTGAGCCCATGAATTTCGAAAACAGGCCGCCCTTTTTCTTGATTTTCGGTTTCTTCGCAGGTACATCGGTAGCAACGGCCGTCCCACCACCCTGCTCTTCACCGGCGGCTACAGCGGCTGCCTCAGCAACGGCCTCGTCTAAACCCGCTTCGCTCTCGTCTTTCTCATCTTCCGGCTCAGACTCTGCGTCCGGGTCGATGACCGGAAGAGCGTAGATATCTTCCAGGCTCATCGTCGGCTTCTGCTTGAAGATCGTGTCGATGCACCATTCGAGCACCAGACCAAGCTGTTCATCACCGCGCGAAGACTCCAGTTCGTCCGTGTAGTCGAGCATCGCATCTTCGATATCGGTCATGATCTCCCGTATCTGCGGGTGCTCGATCGACGGCTCGATAGAGATGTAGTGGTCTCTCTGACCGCCCGGGTCTGGGAAGGTGTGGAAGAAGATTCCGCCCCTGTGCGACTTGTAGATGAAGTTGGGCTTCTCAGCATCGCTGTCGGAACGCTCCAGCTCTTCACGGTAGACAGGCAGGCCTATCTCCTCCAAC
>JAJCYX010000041.1 GCA_029262715.1 Chloroflexota bacterium | reverse complement strand
CATTAATTATCTTGCGCATCGGCATGGTGGGATTCCTCGTTTCGGTGGATTCGAGCCAGATCTTTAGAGCATATTTGAGTCAAGGATCAGAACTCTATGATTGGGGCGGGAACCTGTCAATTTGAATCGCATAGATGCCGCATGAAGGCTTTTGCCCTGGGCCGTAGCTAGTAGCTCGTTTTCTATCGATATTCGTTCACTCAATCCTCACCCGCGATCTGATCCTGCATCGGCCGGATGCTGCACCCTTAGATAACGGAGTGAGTCGTGAAAGAGCAGTTACCAGCTATAGAGAAGATTGTCGTCCCTCTGGACGGGTCAGATCTTGCCGAGGCGGCGTTGCCCGTAGCGACCGCTGTCGCTACTGCGGCTGACGCACACCTTGATCTCGTGACAGTCGCACTCACTTACGATGTGCCGCTCGATACCCAGATGGACACATTGACGCAGGCCGCTCTTCATCGGGCGGAGGCTGCGATCAGGGCAACTCACCCCAGGGTCGCCCGGACGATTCTTGCTGGCACTCCCGCTGAGGAGCTCAGTAACCACGCCCGGAATTCAGACGCCGACCTGATCGTGATGGCTACACACGGCCGCTCCGGCCTGCGCAAGTTGATCCTCGGCAGCGTCGCAGACAAGTTGATCACGCTCAGCACCGTGCCAGTTCTACTGGTGCGGGCAAAGAACGATGGGCCGGTTGAGCTTCCTCTCGACGAAACGAAGTTCAAGCGCATCATCCTGCCACTCGACGGACGCGAATCGGCACCAGCCGCCGTTCCGCTCGCACTATCGGTCGCAAAGCTCTTTTCTGCTGAAACGGTGCTCCTCTTCGCGAACGAGGATGGAACCAGCGAGGCGGCCGAACGGCAGCTGCGAGTATTTGTCGGTGTTTTCGAGCAGCAGGATCTTGTGGTGAGCCAGCAGGTTGAGCGAGGTCGGCCGAGTGAGGTGATAGTCGAGACAACACGAGAAGGTGACCTCGTCATCATGAGCAGTCTGAGCGCCACCGGCGTTGCGAGAGGCTCTCATCGAGGAAGTGTCGCCGACCATGTGATCAAGAACGCCGATGCACCGGTGCTGGTCGTGGCTCCAAAAGGCTACCTCGGAACCGCCATCGAATAGGTGATTTGGCCTCCTGAAGCTGGCATCTGGCACGTTACAGCGACAGATGCGCTAGCTGCCTGACTTCCCCATTCGCTGGGAATTTTAGATCGCTTCTGTTCGCCAGCAGTGTGATTCGACACACCGACTGTGCGTTTCACCTGTATTTGCTGTGGGAGACACCGCAAATTCGTATGCGAATAACCGCGTCCCGTTCATGCGGAAGACACTCCGCCGCCAACCGCTTATCTGACCCAAATTAGTAAAGATGATGTCCCTGCGCTGGGGCCGGCGGGGCTCTGCTGCGACTGGCCGGGAGCCGCGTGATGGAGTCTTCGCCTGCCCCACCGCATGGACATCTTCGCTGATTTGGTCAAAATCCCCCGAATTAAACACGAACAGAACGGGTTGCTCGGGCCCTGTTCTGCCTGTGATCGCTTGAAAGGCGGTAGCCGGTGAGCAACGTGGTCTCTATCTCTGACGCAATCCAGTCTGAAGGACCACCATCCGAGGTAGCAGTTCGCACACTGGCCGTTGACGCCGAAAAATTGCTCAACATGGTTTCCAGCGTTGTGGTCGCACCGGAGCGAACGCTTCGCACCGCGCTGCTCGGACTATTCGCAAGAGGACACGTTCTTCTTGAAGACCTGCCGGGTGTCGGTAAGACGCTCATCGGAAAGACCGTTGCACAGTCGATTGCGTGCGATTTCAAGCGGATCCAGTTCACGCCTGACCTGCTGCCTTCAGACATCACCGGTACCACGGTGTTCGATATGAGAGCATCGCAGTTCAATTTCGTTGCCGGTCCGATTTTTGCAAACGTGATACTTGCTGATGAGATCAACCGGGCAGGCCCTCGAACGCAGTCTTCTCTACTTGAAGCGATGGCAGAATTCCAGGTGAGCGTTGATGGCGATGTCAAGTTGCTCCCAGAGCCGTTCCTGGTGATCGCAACGCAGAACTTCGCCGAGAGCCACGGAACGTTCCCGCTCCCAGACTCGCAAAAAGACCGTTTCCTCGTATCGATTGGCATTGGACTGCCGTCACCAAAGGATGAGGTTGAGATTCTTGAGCGTTCGGTACACGGAATGCCAGAGGCAACGCCTGTCATCACCTCTGCTCGCGTAAGGGAGATGCAGTCGACGGTTATGTCAATCGATGTCTCGACGCAGGTGAGGGAATACATCGTCAATGTCGCTCGGGCGACTCGACAACACCCTGCGGTTCACACAGGTCTCAGTCCGCGGGGCAGTGCGGCCCTTCAGCGCGCTGCTCAATGCTGGGCTGCGTTCGACGGACGCGGGTTTGTTACACCGGGGGACGTTGCTGATATCGCCAGCAGCGTTATTGCTCACAGGCTGATGATGGGGCCGGGCAGCGAGCTTTCGACTGAAGACACGGTGGCCGAGGCGCTGGAGTCTGTCCCGGTGCCAGCCTAGTGAATTCGCAGGCGAACTCTACTCACGGAGGCGGCAGGTGATAACGAGACGAGGTGCAGGCATCATCTCGGTCTCTGTTGCAGTATTTTTTCTCGCAGCGACTACACGCGTTGGCTGGGTTCACCTTGCGGACGCTGTTCTGTGGGGAGTCGTCCTGCTATCGCTTGCAGTTCCCTGGATATCGATGCCGGGTCTACGGATAGAACGTACTGTTATCCGCAAGAACTCAAGTAACGGACTCGGTCCCATTGAGGGTGAAGAACTACCCGTAACCCTTTCGCTGCAAAATCGCTGGTGGCTACCGAGATTCCTGGTTTCAGTCTCGTATCCCGTCACCGTTGCCGGAGTGGAAAGCGAAAACCGCAGCATCTTTTTCTGGACGTGGCCGCGCCGAACCGGCAATGCAGATGAGCCGTTGAAGTTAGAACGCCGCGGACAGCACTCTCTTGGCGATGCGCTTATCGAGATCACCGGGCCCTGTGGAATGTTCAGACGACGACGGCGTGTCTCGATGAAACACGGCGTGCTGGTGTACCCGAGTTGGAAGCCCATGAGCAGGCTCGGCTTGTTGGAATCACTATCAGGAGAGCAAGAAGGGCGCCGAAAGTCTCGCACCGGAATGGACGCCTCCGGAACTCGGGCATACGTGGCAGGTGACCCGTACCGCTCCATTCACTGGCGTAACTCCGCCCGCAGCGGCAAGCTTGCCGTACGGGAGTTCGACTCCTGGAACGACCATGCGGTTGCTTTTGCAATCGACACAGTGAACATTATTGGAGAGGGTCCGGAGTCATCGCTCGACTACTCCGCTCGAATCGCTGCAAGTTCTGCCCGGGTGATCGAGCGTGAAGGCGGAACAGTCTCCGTATTGACTGGAGCCGGAGAGTCACCTGAGTTCATGGCATGGTCGGGGCTCATGGAACACCTGGCCCGACTGGAACCTGAAGAGCCGGGCACTGGCTCACTTGCGCAGCACATCTCTGGTGTGCAGCCAGGTAAGAGGCTTATGGCCTTCCTTTCAGCTAATAGCGGTCAAGAAGCAGCCGCCGTGAGCGCTGCCGCACGACGAGGTATTGCGTGCGTAGCGGTGATGTTCAATGGCTCAGAGAGCGATGATCTCTCGGCTACCGGGGAATCAAATGCGGTTGCCACGCTGCAGCAAGCAGGCGTGCCCGTGGTCCAATACGGATCAGGCGAGTTCGATCGAGTGGTCGCTGAGATCGAGACCGGCGTTGCCAGCACGGGAACCGTGCTGAACGGTCGAGATCAGGTTCAGCGCACGGAGAGAGAGATGGCGGCGTGATGACAGCATCTCAACAGTTGCGGCAACCTGGTAGCGCGGCCGGATCTGCGAAATCCGACTCCTCGACCATGACGTTCTACCGGCGTCTTTTCTCGGACAAGCCAGAACGTTCAATCAAGGTCAGAATCGTCGCACTACTGGCATCGCTCTGGGCCGCTTCATCGTTGGTCCTTGTCGGCGCTTCATTCACGGTCCCGCTCATAGTGATGCCGTTCTTCATCGTGGGGCACGTTGTTGCGTACAAGGCGATCAAACGTCGAATACCAGCGCTTCCGCTGATCATTGCGCTCATTATCATCGTCGTCGGTGTTGCGATGCGGCACGAGCTCGTGCTGGCGGTCCGTGGAGAGCGCATCCCGGTCGCACATTTCCTGCTTATTGCGGGTGCAGCGTCAGTATTCGAAGCACGAACACGTGCGGGTCTCTACACGCAGCTGTTTTTCTCGGCGCTAATCATGTTCTTTGCCAGCGAACTGGCGTTCGGCAATGAGTTTGCAGGTCTGCTCGGCGGTTACCTTGCGATCATCGTCACATTCCTCGCGCTCAGCCAGTACACGGACGTTACACGCGACGCATCCGTAGCTCGAAAGGGCGGCGCTGTCGGTGCGGCCGCGTTCTGGCTTGTCGTCGCCGGGCTCGTCGGAGTGTCATCTCTGGCCGCGTTCTTATTGCTGCCGTGGGACTCCGCCCAGACTCCCGACGCTGCGCGCTTCGCCATTCTCCCGGTAAATGGAGCCGGGGATGGCGCGGAACCACCGATCACACCGGAAGAGGCGCAACAGCTTATCGAGCAGGCCGCACAGCAGCAGGGCGCGAACGGCGATCCACTTGGCAATGGAGCCAACGGTTCTGGCGGAGGCAATTTCAGCGATCTATCTGGCGGCGGAGCGATCATCGGTGGTAATACCGGGTCGGCACAGGGCGGCCAGCTTGCTCAACGACCGTCAGGATCTGCGCTTTCCGCGCCCGATCTTGACCCGGGAACCGTTGCATATATACGCAGCTCGGTCGCCAGCTACTGGCGTGGCGCGGTGTACGACTCATTTGATGCACCGGCGGTTGGCGGTGACGGTGAGTGGCTCTCAACCTTGCCGAGCAGGCGGCGGCTGGGAACGCTGTTCGGTCGCTCAGACGACGAAAACGCGGATGACCGTTACCTCCAAACATTCTTCATGCAGCAGGGTCTAGGCTCAGATTTCATCACCGGTTACGAGCCGCTTTCGATCTCTATTCCGCGGGATGACCGTGGACTGCCGAATGCCGGTGATGGTGCTACATACCAGGTTGTCTCGGGGCGGCCAGCGATAACAGCAGATGAGCTTCGGGAAGACCGCGCAGGCTGGGCCTCTGCTGAGTTCGGCGTGTTGCCCCCTGGGTACGGTGATATCTACACACTCGCACGCGCACTGACGGACGGAGCCGAGACCGATTTCGACCGTGCTGCGAATATCGCCGGATACCTGAACAGTCTCGAGTACGATCCGGAGTCAACCTCTCCGCTCGAGTCGAGCAGCGACTTGACCGAGTTCGTGTTTGGTGAGCGTCCCGGCTCAGCGATCGACTTCGCCACAGCGCAAGCGCTGATGTCACGTTCTGTCGGTCTGCAGTCGAGAGTCGCAACAGGATTCTTGCCGGGAAGCTTCAATCCCTACTCCGGCGCGGCTGAGATCAAGGACACCGACCTGCATGCATGGGCAGAGGTGCTGTTCGAAGAAGCCGGATGGGTGCCATTCGACGCATCATCACGTCCTGACCTGCCGAGCCCGACATCGCTCGAAAACGCTCCGCCATCAGGGCTGAGTTCGCTTCTTGAGCGGCGACTCGGTGACAACCTGGCGTCAGCGCTCAGCGCATCGCCCGGAGGTCTGTCAGTGCTGTTCGAATGGCTGCTCAAGGTTGGCCCATTATTCGGCGTGTCGATAATGTTGCTAACCGCTATCGCAGGATTCGCTTACTGGTGGTACTGGCTTCGCAACCGAGAACGCGGTGACCAGGACGATTTCGAGCGGATGTCTTACTCGGCTTTGAGCGGTCCTGATCGCAGTGAGCGCGTTCGTGTGCTGAGGTCGTTCGCAAAGCTTGAGCAGCGCATAGCAAAGGCCGGTTTCAGGCGGAGACGCGAGAACGAGCCGATCAGCCT
>JAJCYX010000040.1 GCA_029262715.1 Chloroflexota bacterium | reverse complement strand
GCGTACGGCCGCAGTTGTCGCACTGGTCACCGCGTGCCGATTCGAACGCGCAGTGAGGGCAAGTTCCTTCTACGAACCTGTCTGACAAATACCTCTGCTCAGTAACCGAGTAGGGCATCGACTGGGTTGCTTCATTGAAATAACCCTTCTCGTTAAGGGCGTTAAACAGGTCGTGCACTACCTCACGGTGATGGTCGGTGTGGGTGTGCGTATATATGTCGTAGCTGAAGTCCATCCGCTTGAAGCAGTCAGACCAGATTTCGTGATAACGCGATGCGATCTCGATCGGAGCGACGCCATCGTCGATGGCGCGCAGCGCGGTTGGCGTGCCGTGCATGTCTGAACCGGAGACCATCGCCACTTTGTTCCCTGCAAGGCGGTGATATCGGGCGAAGATGTCTGCTGGCATGTTCATCCCGGCGATGTGGCCGAGGTGAGGGGCGTTGTTGACGTAGGGCCAGGCCACGCAGACGAGAATGTTTCTAGACAAGGATGATGGGCTCAGGGTGAGTGCGGAGTGAGGAAAGGCGTTCCTGTCGGTCAGTTTGACCGGCTCTTCTCATTATAGCTACCGGTTCGGCCCAGTTCGGTAAAGCCTAATCACGAATTGATGGTGGCATGGATTGGTGATTGGAGAGGGGGGCTGGAGTTGTTTTTCTGTTTCCAGCTGCAGCTAAGATGACGGAGTTGTCATTCTGGACTTAATTCAGAATCTCTCAGGTGACCACACGACAACAGGAAACGCGGCACGCCGCTCAGATCTCTCCGCTATAGTCGGGATGACAACAACTGGAGCCTTCTTGAAGGGCGCTATTGCCGCGTATCAACCTTCCTTCTGCGCCGCAAGAACTGCCGGGTATGCGCGGGAGCGCTGCGCTCCTGTCTTAGCCATGACCTGTTCTACTGCTGACTTGCCCTTTAGACCATCGGCAATAGCGTCTTGGGCGGCTTCGGCGATCTGCTCGTCGGTTACGCCGGGATCGGAGTCGGTCGACGGTGCAACCAGCACCACGAACTCGCCTTTCGGGTTATCGAAGTGACTCAAAGCTGCCTCTGCGGTTCCCCGAAAAACCTCTTCATGCAGCTTCGTAAGCTCCCGACAAATCACCAGTTCTCGCTCAGGAATGACGCTGTCGATGTCCTGAAGCGTCTGAAGCACTCTATGTGGCGACTCGAGCAATACGAGGGTCATCGGTAGTCTGGCATTCTCTTCCAGTTCCCGCTGACGTTCGTTCTTCTTGCGAGGCAGGAAACCCAGGAATGCGAATCGTGCGGAATCGAAACCGCTCACGGAAAGTGCTGCTGTGACGGAAGACGGACCGGCGATCGGCGAAACAGTATGCCCGGCCTCGGCAGCTTTTCGCACAAGGACAGAACCGGGGTCGGAAACAGCCGGTGTGCCCGCGTCCGTTACGAGTGCGAGATCAGCCGATTCAAGATGGTCGAGCAGCTGCCTCAGGCGGTTCGGCGGGCTGTTCTCGTTGTAGCTGATTGTGCGCGCTGTGCTGCCGATGTGGTTCAGCAGCTTCCGGGTAACCCGAGTGTCTTCTGCTGCGATCAGGGGGACAGACTTCAACGCATCGATGGTGCGCAGGGAGATGTCCTGGAGGTTACCGATTGGTGTTGCGACTACCAATAGCGTGCTCATAGGGCGCTCGCCGTTTGGGGTGCCAACTTACCTGGCGGCAGCGAGTAATTTGTCGATAGCCGCTTCGTGCTGTTCGTCGGCGTGGTACGAGCTGCGGACCAGCGGGCCTGCTGCAACATGTTTGAACCCCATCCGAAGCCCTGCCTGTTCGAACTCTTTGAACTCGTCCGGGTGGAAGAAGCGAATCAGTGGGTGATGCTTCTTGGAAGGTCGCAGGTACTGGCCAATCGTCAAAAGATCACAGTCGGCATCACGAAGATCCTGCATCGTCTGCAGTACCTCGGCTTTTGTTTCACCGAGGCCGACCATCATGCCCGATTTGCTTGGCATGCGTGGATCGATCTCTTTCACACGCCTCAGCAGTTCGAGTGACAGGTCGTAGTCGCCCTTTGGCCGTACCTTCGGGAAGACTCTCCGCACGGTCTCAATGTTGTGGTTCAGAACCTCTGGTCGAGCGTTTACTACCGTCTCAAGATGCTCCCGAACTCCCTGGAAATCGGGGATCAGCACCTCAACCTTGCATGTCGGCCGCAACTTGTGGATCTGCTGGATGCTCATTGCGAATATGCCAGCGCCGTAGTCCGGGAGGTCATCACGGTCGACTGAGGTTACGACCGTGTACTTGAGCTCCATCTCCTGCACCGTAGTCGCAAGGCGGAACGGCTCTCCGACGTCTACCGTGCCCGGCCAGCCTGTTTTGACGTTGCAGTAGGAACAGGCGCGGGTGCAGGTGTCACCGAGGATCATGAATGTGGCGGTCCTACGGCCCCAGCAATCGCCGATATTGGGGCACGCCGCCTCTTCGCAGACGGTGTTGAGCTTGGCGGTGCGGAATTTTTTCCGCAGATCCATATAGTCCTCGCCGCCGGGCGCCGGGACCTTGAACCATTCTGGAAGCCTGCGTTCTACAGCCATGAAATCCTGTTTCGAACTGTCGGCGGTGGTAACTTCATATCTATAGCGAAGAGCCGTTGTCACGGCAATTCGTCAACTCCAACAGTTCTATCGTAGTTGAAAAGGTGCCAGTTTGGGCAAGCGTAAAAGGCGCACGCGGTACAGCGGGCCGGACCTCACTTCACATCTGAACGTGAGCAAGGGCGATGTGCTGGAGCTTGAACTGGGCGCACATGCTGACGATGGGAACCCGGTTGCGGTGTACCAGGGTGCGCCAGTGACG
>JAJCYX010000039.1 GCA_029262715.1 Chloroflexota bacterium | reverse complement strand
CAGCCACCGAACGGTGAGGTTGAACTGTCCGCTCTCGAAGAGGGCGACAAGGTCGGAATTCTGCTGGTCAAGCGTGCTAACGAAGACGCAACACCTTCAGATGACAGTGATGTATTCAGGACAGCAACTGCACTCAGGGTTGTGATCGTTCCTTCCAAGGCAACTCGCAAGCACCACCGAGTTATCGTCCTCGAAAAGATCAAGGACGCCATCAAGGACCGCCTGAAGTACCTGGACGAGGACGGCGAAGAGGTTGAGATCGAGACCGAGGTCGAGATCGAAGGCGAAGAGGGCGACGAAGTTCTGCTGATCACACGCTCAGACAAGCGTGGCAAGAAGCTGCGAATCGCCGCCACTCAGGCTGCAGAGAAGATCGAAGAGCGCCTCAAGAAGCTTGCCGAGGAACGGGGAGAGCTTGAGTCGAAACTGCAGGAAGTCCGAGAGCGATACAACGCTCAGCGCGCAGAGGTGCTGGACACCATTAAGGACCGCATCGAGAACAGCGACATCGACGAGAAGATTCGTGCCCGCATCGACGAGGCACGGGTCAAGGCACAGGCCCGTATCGATGAGGCTCGCATAATCGCACAGGTTCGCATCGACGAAGCTCGGCTCAAGGCACAGGACCGTATCGACGAGGCCCGCGGCAACGCGGAAGGCCGTATCGATGAGGCTCGTTCCAAGATCCAGGACCGCGTTAACGACGCACGAGAAGACGCCAAGAAGCGCCTCGACGCTGCTGTTGAGAACTCGGACCGCTTGACTCCTGAGCAGCGTGAAGAGGCGCAGAAGCGGATCGAACTGGCCCGTGAAGACGCAGACGAACGCATCAGGGACGCCCGCGAAGACGCTGAAGATCGGATTGCAAAGGCACGTGAGGACGCTGAAAAGCGCATCCAGAAGGCTCGTGAAGATGCAGAAGAGCGCATCGAAAAGGCCAGGGGCGACGCTGGAAAGCGCATCGAAGACGCTCGTGAGGACGCAAGGAAGCGACTCGAAGAGGCCCGTAAAAGGGCAGACGAGCGCCGTAACGGCAGCCTCGACGACGACTCAGATGATGACAACGTCTAACGGTTAGTGTTTCGAGAAGCATGAGGCCGAAAGCGGCCAACTGTCTCTCAACCGGGGTGCCAGCAAGCAGCGAACATCCCGACACCCGGCAACTCTGACCCGGCAACAGGGAGAGAGCCATCGCCACACCAGGCGATGGCTCTCTCGCGTTCAATCAAAGTTCGCTTGATCGGCTTCGATCCCGAACCGCCCGATCCTGCGCATCCGGTAGATCGCTCGTGTATACATACACGCTCGAATGCAACAGACCGCTCCAGAAACGCCCACTAGCCAACCCGGCAGGCCACGAGCCGATGCGTGGCTGATGTATGCCGGACGTGGCACCAGGGACGCAGCACGCACCATCATGGCCGTGCTCATCGGCATCTTCCTCATCGAAGGCCTTGGCTACTCCCAATCTGAACTTGGCCTCCTGCTGGGTATCAGTCTCGCGGGCGGCCTGCTGCTCTCATTCGGGCTCATGTTCACAGGCTCAAGACTGTCCCGGCGCGTCTCGTTCGTGATGATCGCACTCATCACAACACTGGCCGGCTTTTTACTCCTGTTCACAGACAACATATGGCTGCTAGCGCTCGGCTCCTTCTTCGGCGCATACGCCGCAAGCGGCATGCACGTCGGGCCGATGATCCAGCTTGAACAGAGCGGGCTGGCACAGGTCTCAAGAGCATCGCACCGCACGCAGGCGTTCTCCTACCTCACGCTCTCATCAGCTGCCGGGCGCATCGCGGGCGCAGGACTGGTCGGCATCGCCACATTCCTGATCGAAGTACGC
The DNA here is from genome assembly GCA_029262715.1 of Chloroflexota bacterium. Classification (GTDB taxonomy): domain Bacteria; phylum Chloroflexota; class Dehalococcoidia; order Lucifugimonadales; family Lucifugimonadaceae; genus JAJCYX01. The sequence goes on along the minus strand of JAJCYX010000039.1, from coordinate 8,854 downwards.
GACTTCGATCTAGTCGACGCTCACAGGGTCGTATTCGGTATCTACATCGGTCTCAACCTGCTCACAGCCGTGATCTACGGACTACTCTCGTCCGCCGCCGAGCCTTCGACCGACAGCAAAACTCAGGCCGGACCGTGGGTAAATCCGCTCAAGGCGAAGGCGCGTGGTCGAATCCTGAGAACCTCAGCTCTGTTCGGTGTCGATTCGTTCTCTGGCGGCCTGATATTCGACACATTCCTATCGATATGGCTCTTTACCCAGTACGGAGTTAACGAGGGAACAGTCGGGCTTGTGCTAATCGCAACGCAGTCAGCGAACCTGGTCTCGATCTGGCTGGCTCCAAAGGTGGCGGCGAGGATCGGTCTTCTCAACACACTGGTATTCACACAGGTAGCAAGCAACCTGCTGATACTGGGATTCGCGTTCGCACCGGGAGCCGCCGTAGCAATCTTGCTGTGGGTCTTGCGCGGGCTGTTCGACGAGATGGACGTGCCGACTCGACAGTCCTACGTGATGGCCATTGTCCCGGAGGATGAACGAGACGTCATGGCGGCGACAAATAACCTTGGCCGCGGCATCGGGCGGCTACCGAGCACGACGGTCACAGGCGTGCTCTGGTCGAGTTCGATCACGGTAGCGCCGTGGGTGACAGGAGCCGGGCTGAAGCTGGCCTACAACGTAGCCATCTACATGGCTTTCAGGAACACTCGCCCGCCAGAGGAGAAGGCATAGTGCCCGCGAGTCAGGAGTCTACAAATGGGTAGTGCCAACATCTCGTACCGGCTCGCCACGTCATCGGACCTTGCAGCTCTGCAATTGCGCCAACAACAGCGTGAATCGAATTATCCTGGTTCCGAACTGATCGAAAGATGGGTCAAGTCGCAAGAGTTCTGGCTTGCGGAGGATGGCTCAAATATCGTCGGCTGGATGTCATTGCAGGACACATTTTTCGAGGAGGGATTCGTATCGATCCTCTGGGTTGAACCGGAATACAGGAGACAGGGAATCGGCTCTGTTCTCATGCAGAGCGCGCGAGACATCTGTAAGACGGACCGTCTGTGGACATCGACGAACGAATCGAATCAGCCAATGAGAGCGCTGATGAGTTCACGCGGCTGGGAATTCAGTGGCTCAATCAAACATCTAGATCCGGAAGACCCGGAGTTGATCTATTGCAACGTAAAGCGCACTTAACCCGAACTGCGGCGCGGGCTTCCCCCATCTTTGCGAATGGCATCCCTGCGTCGCTGCGCCCGCTTCGAACTGAACCACAGCCATAGACCTACGCCAACGAACGCAACCGAGATCAGCACAAACAGAATCGTACCGACCAGCGTGTTATCGCCGCTACGAGCCCTCTCGTGGATAGTCGCCTGAGCTATGGCAATCGCACGGCCCTTGTCGGCATCAATCTCCACATCCAGCGTCCACACACCCGGTTCCTCAAGCTCCATCTGCCCGAAATAGAGCCTACGGTTCGTCGGCGAGTTCAGACCCGGACTGAATTGCCTCTCACCCTCCGCTGGTGGCATTCCGAACACCCGGACAAGCGCATTCTCTACCGGCAAGCCAGTCTCGGCGTCAGTTGGCTCAATGATCACACGCAGGGTCCCGACAATCGCTCGCGCGGGAAATTGTGAGATCTTGACCCTGTACGGTCCGGTTATCTCGTCGTAGATGACAAGTTCGGCATTCGCAGCCGGTTCCTCCTGCGCAAATGCAGTGGCTGGAACGTAGACCGCCCCGACCGCGAGAATGGCGAACAGGGCAAATGCCATGAGCGCTTTTGCGGGCCCGAACTTGTGTGCAGTTATGTACGTAGGTGAATTCACGGCATTAGTATCTACCAGCCAAAGCCCATTCGCAGCCAAATTCAGCACGCCTTACTCATGTCTGACTCACCTCAGCCCGATCTGGTTCTAAAATACGCAAGGGTCCTGGACCCTTCGTCCGGCACTGACGCCGTGCTGGATGTGGCCGTAGCCGACGGCTCGATATACGCAGTTGGCGGCAATTTCGATGCGCCGGGATCAGCCGAAGTGATCGAACTTCATGGCAATTGGCTGATCCCCGGCATGATCGACACCCATGTCCACGTAGGTGGCGACCTGGACGGCGTGACTGACCCCGGAATCGGCCTTCGTAGCGTGGTGCAGGCCGGTGCGACGACCGTTGTCGACCTCGGCGGTCGCATGGAACAGCTGGTTGCTGGCATCAAGCAGCATGGTGCCGGTGCCAACGTCGCCGGTCTCGGCATGCTGAAACCGGGCGTTACCCTGCCTGACGATGACCCATCACCGGCCACGGTCCGCAACACCCTCGACACCGCACTCATGTCAGGTCTGATCGGCCTGAAGATGTGGGGCGGCTACTACCCGTTCTCGATGGACGTCACGGCCGACATCATCGCCGCCTGCAACGAGCGCCAGGCATACGTTGCGTTCCATGTAGGCACTAAGAGCTCAGGCAGCAGGCTCGACGGTATGCGTGAGCTGCCAGCACTTCTCGGCGAAAACGGTCGTGTTCATGTCGCACACATCAACGCATACTGCCGAGGCTCGATTCTCCCGCCCGCAGAAGAGATCGCAGAAGCGCTCCAGATCCTCGAGTCTCTGCGTGGCCGCGTCGTTTCCGAGGTCCATCTCGCACGCCCCAACTTCACCCGTGGCGAGTGCGATGAAGATGGCAATGTGCGAATGGACGTGGCTCGCAACTGTCTGCGGCTCAGAGACTACGAAACCACGCGTGACGGCCTGCGGAGAGCCATCGCTGACCAGTACGGCTCCGTGGTCCGCCAATCACCTTCCGGCCTCTCACTGGTGACCGGCGAAGCGGGCGTTCAACTGTTCAATGACGCCGATTCTCTCGTTGGAATGAGCTTTCCCGTCAACCGCGCAGACACGGCGTTCCAACTTACGGCGGCCAAACGTGCGGACGGCTCGTTCATCGTAGACGCCATCGCCAGCGACGCAGGTTCGCTCCCCCGGAATGTCAACATCGAACAGGCGTTGAACATGGTGCGCTTCGGCGGCCTGACGCCGCTTGAGATGGCCGAGAAGCTGTCGTTCAACCCGGCCCGCATGATCGGTCTCGACAAGAAGGGTCGAATTGGAGCCGGGATGGACGCCGATCTGACCGTTATCGACCCAAAACGGGGTCGTGCAGTGATGAGTTTCGTTGCAGGACAGATGGTTATGATCGATGGCCGTGCAGTCGGCTCAGGCGGGAGACTGCTGATCACCGAATCAGGAGTTTCCGCGGCGAACGGTTACGGCCTACCCTTCGAGGTGATCGATCCAGGGAAGTCGCTGCTGTACTCGTAGCCGCGTGCGGCGTCTTCCAGTGGTTCACGGGCAGCTGATCAATTGGGAAGTAGCTGTGCCACCTTGAATGAGCGGAGCATCCTCCCTCCCAATCTGGCCAAACTGGGAAGAAGTTAGAGGGTGGGCGCCCCCCTTCGTCCTGAGCCAGTGCGAAGGACCCGGTGTGCCGGGCGATCCATCTGAGGCCGTGCTACCCCTGCGCAAACAGTCGTCGACATGTCATCCCGACCGTAGCGGAGGGATCTGACCGTAGAACTACAGGCACGCGAGACGTTCTGAATATAGTTGGCTACGTTCAAATCCTCCCTTCCATTTGAGGGGAATTAGAGGGATGGGTTTTGTTCAGAGCCATTCAAGTTCAGGATGACAAGAGGGCAAAGGCCGTATTCCCCTCTCCCAGATTGGGAGAGGGTCAGGGTGAGGGTCGTTTCGTCTCGAAGGAGAGAGCGTTCTCGTTGTCAGATACCTGTGACTCACTTGAAAACGCCGCTCGCGGCACCCACCCTCTAACTCCCTCCTGATCTGGGAGGGAGGACGCCAGCCAGTCGCCTCTCGCACCACACAAATCGCCCTGCAGTCACTTTCAATTACCTCGGCAAACTCGGCTCAGCGCCCTTCGCAATTCTTTGTGAAACATGCGCGCAATTTCGTGAAACATTTCATTTGTTAGTGTTTGTTAACATAATGATGTATCCTCTCCTCATCCACTCAGTTATCGACGGAATATCGGCACATATTGTGAAATAAGTAACAGCTTCAGCCATATTCTGCGCGATATACGGAACGGCGACCGAGGCGATCTAACCTTGACTGGCAGAGAGGGGCGACCACCATGATGTCAATAACAATTGGCGGACAGGCCGGAGCCGGTGGGATGGAGATTGGGAGGCTGGTAGCGGAGAAGATCGAGGGGCGGTTTGTCCAGAAGCAGGCTATTCGGCGTGTTGCAAGGCAGCTTGGCGCAACGGCCGAAGCTGTCGTTCGCAAGGAACTCGCCTATGGCAGCCGCAGAAAGCGAATCGGCCACAAACTCGAAGTGTGGCTCACCCAGATGGGGCGTACCTGGGCAGGCGACCCGTGGGGCACACCAGCCAGCTTCGCCTATGAACTGGCTCCAAAACCCAGTCGCATTGAACTTCCCGGTGAGATCAACAACGATGCCTATCGCGGCGCCATCTACGACAACGCAATTCGCTATGCTGAAGAGGGAAACGTCGTACTCACGCACCGTGCTGGCTGCCTGACGCTCAAGGACCGGCACGAAGCGGTCCACGTTGGCCTGTTCGCACCACGAGACAGCCGCGTGGCAAGAGTTGGCTATCGCTACAAGCTCGGTAATTCCGATGCGGAACAGTGGGTCGATCAGATGGACGCCGCCCGGACCGCATGGTTCCAGGAGTTGGCGGACCAGGATCCGTGCGACCGCTCGATCTACGACATTGCTCTTGATGTGAGCAGGTTAGACGAAGATGACTACGCAGCCCGCTGCGTGAGCGAAGTCGCGATGGAAAAACGCTTCGGTGTTGCGGCTATGGACCACCAGACGCAGCCAGCCTGAACTGGCTGATATCGAACCAGTGCGTACGGTGTACAGCTAGCGGCTGATCGTCCCAATTGCCGGGCGACCGCGCACACCGGTGTGGTTCTTGCCCGCAAAATTGGCATCCGCAAACCAAAGCTCTTCATCCCTGATCGTCAGGCCGTGAACGAACGGGTCTTCTGGCCCCATCGTAATACGATTGAGCTCAGCGCCAGACTCAATGTCGTAGTGGACTAGCACGTTGTCTGTCGTGTGGGCACACCAGATGCCGTCGTCCTCGATAGCAAGGCCATGTAAACGCACCAGCTCACACTGGATGCGGCGCTGCTCCCTGAAGCCGCTCAGAGCGTCGACAAGCACGATCTGCTTCGGACCGGTTGCCGTGTACCAGAGCATATTCCGATCATCGTCCCACTCGATACCGTGAATCCCGGTGTCGCCAATCGGATGACGAGCCACAAGATCACCAGTTTCGAGATCAAGTTGCAGCACAGCGCTCACATGCGTGTCACTGTTCTTGAACGGCCTCGCCGCGGTCGTGCCGTTGGAAGCGGTCCAAAGATAGCCAGCGCCAACCGTAATTCCTGAGCCATTCTCAGTGGGAGTCTCGAAGCGCCGTAACAGGTGACCCTCGTCATCCACCACCGCAACGTCATCCGTCTCCTGATCCATGATGAACAGCTCTTCATCCACCCATTGAAGCCCGTTCGGGTTCACGACAGGTGTAGGGATTTCGGTATCGACACGGCTCGTTGCTTGCATGGCTCTGGCTCCGGATAAGCGTAAAGACTGTCACTCTGAACTTGATTCAGAGTCTCTCGTAAAGGCTCAGCGGGCCGTACCATACGCTAATACGCGGAAACTCGTCACACTGCAAGCGACCGAGCGCTTCACGCCGCATTACCTACACAGCACTCAGTATGAAATAGCCGCCCACCACCTGAAAACGCCGCACGCGGCCTGAAAACGCAGCTCGCTGCTAGAAGTGGATCGCCTCGCCTGTTACTGACGCTCCTGCTTCCTTGATCGCTTCTGACAGCGTCGGGTGAGCGTGAGTCAGCTTGTGCAACTCCAGGTTCGTGCCCTCCAGGTACTTCAGCATGCCGATTTCGGCAATCAGCTCAGTCGCCTCTGGGCCAATCACATGCGCGCCAACCACCTCACCCGTGTCGGCATCCGTGATGATCTTCGCAAAGCCATCCGAATCACCAATCGCCACCGACTTCCCCGCAACAGCAAACGGCACCTTACCGATCTTCAGATTGATGCCCTGTTCCTTCGCCTGCGCCTCGGTCAGCCCGATAGAAGCGATCTGCGGGTTGCAGTAAGTGCAACGCGGCATCGACATATAGTCCTCGATCGGCTGCGTCTCGTGCCCCGCGATCATCTCGGCAGCCACGACACCCTGATCAAATGCAACGTGCGCCAGAGCCAGCTTTCCGTTCACATCGCCAACGGCATACACACCGCCCACATTCGTCTTCATGTAGCCGTCAACCTCAATGAAGCCAGCATCGTTCGTCTTCACGCCAACCGCTTCAAGGCCGATGTCATCAGTATTCGGCTGCACCCCAACACCAAGAAGCACCTTGTCGCAAGCGAACTCCTTCTGCTCGCCGCCCTCTTCATAGCTCACGACAACCTGCTTGCCCTTCTTCGCAACGCCTCCAACCTTCGCACCCAGTGCAAACGTGATCCCCTGCTTACCGAACTGGCGCTCAAGCTCCTTCGAAACCTCTTCGTCCTCTTTCGGCACCAGGTGGTCCAGCACCTCGAACATCCGAACCTCAGTGCCATATGCGTTGTAGTAGTAGGCGAACTCGCAACCAATAGCACTAGCGCCGACAATTGCGATTGCCTTTGGCTGGTCACGAAGCTCAAGCGCGTTGCGACTCGTGATGATCGTGTCGCCGTCGATCTCAAGCCCCGGAAGCGAGCGAGCGCGTGCGCCTGTAGCGATAACGATGTTCTTCGCAGTAAGCGTCTCGCTACCCTCGACATCAATCTGAGTCGAAGACTTCAGGGTCGCTTTGCCCTTAACGAGCTGGATCTTGTTCTTGCGGAACAGGAAGCCGATGCCCTGCGTAAGGCGTGCTGACACCTTGCGGCTGCGGTCAATCGCCTTGCCCATGTCGGCCTTGAAGTTGTCAAAAGACAGGCCCCACTCGTCAGCGTCGTTCATGTGGCTAACGAGTTCGGCGTTCTTGAGTAGCGACTTTGACGGGATGCAGCCCCAGTTCAGGCAGACTCCACCGAGACCGCCTATACCTGTGCCGTCATCCTTCTCAACAACCGCAACGCTGAGACCGAGTTGGGCTCCCCGTATCGCTGCGTGGTATCCGCCAGGTCCTGCGCCAATCACTACAAGGTCAAATGAGGTTTCTGCCATTTGTGAGGTTTTCCGTTAACTGTTTATCCGCTTTGAGATGAGGTGCTGCGGCTTGCTGATAGATACGCCGAGCTGCCTGCGCGATGCGTACTCCGAACTCGCAACCTGTTGATTATACGTTGCAACACAGATCCGCAGCGGGTGAATCGTACAGGCCGAAATTGCCGCGTCAGTGCCGATACCTGTGAGATCGCTCTGCCCTCGAACGCAATCGGAGGACAGCGCAACGCACGAGGCGGCTTAGCGTCGGTTTGCTCCCGATGGCAATTCATATTGGATTACATGCGAAGGCCGCGCGTTATCGCCCGGCCTTCACCTTTTATCTCTGGGTGCGAGAGAACTTGCGGCTTGCACAGTAGCTGTCTGTACCGAAAACCGGGACGATTCCTGGATATGTCTACTCAAACGAGAGATCGTTACGGGTGTTGAGAACATTTCAGCCAACGAGAATTCTGCTGCTGCTCACGGTGGCTACGGCAGCGGCGTTCGTGGCCTGTTCTCCGGAAACCACCGCTGCCGGCACGACACCAGTGCCTTCGCCAATGGTGACCACCGCTCCCACGATCACCACAACCAGCCCTGTTCTCGATATCGCGGAGGCAACAGCAACCACGGTGCCTACAACGGCCACTACGGTGCCAATTCCAGCGGCAACAGCTACGTCTTCGCAAATTCTGGCACCTACATCAACACCGGCGCCCTCTCCCACTATCGTTCCTCTACCAACTGCTGCTCCAACCAGTACACCGCTCCCAACTCCAATCCCAACACCCTTGCCAGAGCCCGCACCAACTCCGACACCAACGCAGATCGCATCTCATCCAGTTGGCACCAACATGGGCGTACTCCGATACTGGATCGGCTACACACCGTTCGTTGATGTCTACAAGAGCGCATCGACCTGGATACCGTCAGCAGGGCCGTTCGGACCCATCTGGGACACCGGCCTCGAAGTCCCGCTTGGAGACGACGGCTACCCAACACAGATTCCGTTCACTGTCGGCAATAGCGAACCACAGACCGTGAAAGCCCTCATCCTGCGCGACACCGTCTGGGAGTATCCGACCGGCACGTACACGCTGATCTTCGAAGGCAACGGCGAGGTGATGGTCAATTTCGACGCCATCGGTGGTCCGTTCGTCGGCGGTGGGACCTACACGTTCCAGGTACCGGACGCCACGAAGGAAGGCATCCTGCTTGCCATCACTCGTTCCGAGGCCAGTGACCCGGTGCGCAACATTCGTGTGATCCTGCCGGGATTCGAGGACAAATACCAGACTCAGCCCTATCACCCGGACTTCATCGACACACTGGACGACTTCTCAGTCACCCGATTTTCCGAATGGCTGCCAGTCAACACCAGCCTCGCAGACCCGAACGATCTGGCTCCCACCATCTGGGCAACCCGCACTAAACCGAACGACGGTCTGCAATCGACCGAAAATGGCGTTGCGTGGGAACACATCATCGAAATATCGAACGCTGCTGACACATCGCCGTGGATCACCATCCCGCACAAGGCCGATGACGACTACGTCAGGCAGCTGGCGACCTTGCTCCGGGACACGCTGAATCCAAACTTGAAAATCCACCTCGAGTACT
>JAJCYX010000038.1 GCA_029262715.1 Chloroflexota bacterium | reverse complement strand
ACTAGCTGATCTCCGATATTGACTCAATACCGCTGATGAAGTGTTCGAACGTTGCGTAAGCCGGGTAGCGAACCTCCAGAAACCCGTCCTCAGAAACGAGATAGGTCACTCCGGTGTGGCCCACAAACTCGCTCTGCTGCTCTACTCGCACTCCGAAGTCCGCCCACACGGTCTCAAGCTGTTCCCTGGAACCGGTCAGAAAGTGCCAGCGGCCGCCCATGTCAGTCGTCCGTTCATTGAGCCGCTCCGGCGTATCGCGCTCTGGGTCGACGCTGATGATCACGATCTCAACGTCATCACCAACCCCGCTCTCCATAGTTCTTTGGACCTGGATCAAGTGACCGAACAGCGCTGGACAGACGTCCGGACAGTGCGTGTATGCGAACCCGAGCAACACACTCTTACCTGCAAGATCGTTCGAGCCGAACACGTCGCCGGTGTAATCGATCAGAGAAAATTCCGGAAGAGGCAGTGGTGGTTCGATTGGTGAACCAGAGTCCTCCATATCGGCGACTGCACCTGGAAGGCAGCTGCAGTTGCCGAAAGCGCTACACGTTCGTCGGTCGTGAGTTGGAAGTCGTCGGTCCGTACATCTGGCGCGTCCGGCGAACTGCAACCTAACGCGGCCGCGGCCAGCGCCACCGAAATGCCTATCAACAGCACCCTTGTCCTAGTACCCAACCCGATTCCTCCAACCATCCTCGGCCGTTAGTGATTTCTGGCTAACTATGTGTTGCCGCAATAGCTTCAGATTCATTTGCAGCGTCGTTTTCGTGCTCTTGCCTCGGCAGTTGTCCAATCGACTGGGCCAACAGGACGTCCAGCGTATGAATCGCTCCGCCGATATCCGAAGCAAGAACTTGTGCCGATGCGTGGTCGGTGAACGCAGCTATTCCATGTCCCATTGGCGTCACCAGATCGTTGCTGGCGACGAAGAAGGCATCTTCGGCTCGAATCCATTCGACCGAGTTGAAGTCATGCACCCAGAACGCTGCAACATCGTCGTCGTGCAGCCGATAGTGAACAGCCATGTCACCAATGTCGTCGAACACTTTTTGCTCGCCATCCGTCAGCCGATACGCGGACGAGTACACCTCTTCCGAGATGATCATCCCGCACTCGTCACATATGTCCTCTCCAACCCGAATCTCCGGAACTGCGTCTAGGTCAATAATCGAAGAGCCACAGGCGAAGCAGGTGACAGCAAGCACAAACAGGAACGGCATCAACAGCCTCATACTGCGCCTCGCCTTTTGAAGACATATGCACCGATTGCCAGCGGCACTACGACCCATGCAGCGAGGATTCCGAGTAGCAGCGCAAGCAGGCCGTCGCCATAGGTCCGGACCGCGTAGATGCCAGCAGGCCCGAGCACTTCGAGGTTGTCACGGATGGATACGATTACGGCCATCTTGAATACCTGCATTGGGTTAAGCAGTGCCATCGTGAACAGGCTCTCGATATCGACGCTTAGAACGACGGCGGTGCCCATCAGGCCGAGGTCGCTGAGAAAGGCGAAGACCAGCCACAGAAAGAGGGCGACTCCGATTGCGGTCGCGCCTTTCCGAAGACCGGCCGAAACGAGTATTCCGACACTCAACGAGACGATAGCCAATAGGACGGTCAGACCTGCGAGGACCGCGAAGTTGCCGATGTCAGAGGTGCTTCCGCGTACCGCAACCAGCAATCCGCTCAGTCCGAAGCCAATCAGCAATGCCGATGCGAGCGCTAGCGCCAGTCCGATAAATTTCCCCAGCATCAATTCGAGCGAGGTGACCGGTTGGGCCATCACGTAGGCCAGTGCGCCGCGTTCACGGTCCGTTGCGATCGCCATTGCGCCGAGTGTGAATCCCATCAATGGAACGATCAACAACACCATGTTGATCATGGCCGCAGTGGTTCTCCCGAATCCTGCGACGCCGTAGGAGCCGACGCCTGATAGCGCCATCCATGAAAGAGCAAGTGTGAGAACGGTGAATCCGCCTGCGAACAGAGTGAACCATCGGTTGCGCGCTGCATCGCGAATTTCCTTCTGAGTGAGGATTAGAACTGTGTTCTGATCAATCATCTAAATCTTCCAATCCGTTCGCACTACTTGACCGTTCGAAGTCGAAATCTGAAACCGGTAGACCGGCTCGAACCAATGCAGACATTGGTGCCGCCTTCTTCATTGGGTCGACATCCACATACACGCCAGTTCCGTTTCGGGACGCCTGGAATCCTTCCATACTCAAGTGGGCTAGCGCGCTGGCTACATTTTCCGCGCCCACTTCAATTCGGAGCTTCGATATACCTTCTGAAAACTGTGGAAGTTCGGAAGGAGGAGCGTGGGCGATCAACTTGCCGTCTTCCAGAGAGATCACTCTGTCCGCAAGCCGTTTCACCTCGCTGGGCCGATGGGAAGCGAAAACCAGCGTTTTGCCATCTGACTTGAGCTGCTCCAGCAGGGCAATAAATTCGGTACGAGCACCGGCGTCGAGGTTCGCTGTCGGCTCATCGAGGAACAGAACCGGCGGATCACCCAACAGCGCCACTGCAAGTGCCAATCGCTGTTTGAGACCTCCAGAAAGCTGCCTGACCTGTTTTCGCTGGTGAGGGATTAGCTGAAGCTGGCCGAGCAACTGGTCGCAGATTTCAGTGTTTACCTTTCGCAACCTCGCATAGAGGTGAATCGTGTCCCGTACTGAAAGGTCATCGTGAAACGCTATCTCCTGCGGGACGAAACCGATCATACGGCGCGCCTCTTTGCCTGATTTCGCTATGTCGTGTCCACAGACCGTCACTTGACCACCGAAAGAGTAAATTCCAAGCATGCAGCGCAATATCGTGGTCTTACCGGCACCGTTTGGACCCCAGAGCGCAACACCCTCCCCAGCAGCGATGTCGAAGCTAACCTGATCAACAGCGCGACCAACCCCGAACTTCTTGCTCAGGTTCGAAACAGAGATGATTGGCCCTGACCCTGGTTGCGGTGGCATACTCTTCCTCCGCCCTCCTGTGGCTGGCCCCTGCCCTGTCGGGCTCCGCCTCATGAATGCGAATCCAAGCACGCCCGCACCTCCTGCGATCATTCCAAGCGAAGCCAGTGCAACTGGCAGCGCCGATGTGGACCGATCTAGTTCCAGTCCCGGAAGCCTTGTTGGTGACATGAGTGGAGCATCATCTGACAGCTTCGGCTCTGGCCTGACAAATGGGATCACCTCGGCTGCGAAATCTATTGCCTGCGCCGCCGGGCTGTACGTCAACAGCCGCAGCTCAGGCCGCTGGTCCACCAGCTTCTCGAACAGCCTCTGCGGCGTGTACGGAACATCGCCGTAGCCGTCTCCATCCGAGTCGTATCCTGAGTAGTCGCTCCAGTAGTTGCCCTTGCCTTCGACCGACCACAAGTTGTCGACTAGCGAGCCGCCGCCCGCCGCTTCAACCTGCTCCTGATTGTCAGCGAACGTGTTCCCGCTGTACTCGTTTCGCTTGACCGATGGCATGAGCCTGACGCCGTAGTCGTTGAGCGTAAAAACATTTCTGTCGAACTTCACAAAGCCGTCGATCTCACGCGGTGAGTTGTCCACGTACGCGCCGACCCGGTTGTCGGCGAACAGGTTTTCGGTGATAACTGCATCGTCGAGATCCTTCATCCCGATGCCATAACCGCTGGGACCGCGGTTATCGCCGATAACGTTGTGCTGCATCGTCAGGCGGCGGCTGTACATGAGGAATGCGCCGACCGAGTTGCTTATCAGCCGGTTATCTTCGACTAACGCATCATCGTCATACATGAAATGGAGCCCGTAGCGTCCGTTTGTGATCTCGTTGCCACGCACAGTGAGGCGCTCGGAGTACCAGAGGACCACGTCCCTGCTGCCTGAGACGATGTTGTCCTCGATCACCGTGTCATTTGAGGCCCAGACCCTGATCGCATCGCCACGGCGTGCCACATCCAGGTCTTTTCCAACAATGCGATTGCCACTGACGATCGAATT
>JAJCYX010000037.1 GCA_029262715.1 Chloroflexota bacterium | reverse complement strand
GCCAGCGTAACCCGGTAAGAGTCGACATGATCGGAGTGACGCTATTCGCCGCGATGCTCAGCCTGCTGACCGTTGCGCTCACGCGGGCTGGCGAGCCTGACGGCCTTTTCTACATCACCATCACGGCGACAGCGGTTACGGTTCTGCTTCTTGTGCTGCGTGTCGCATCGGCACGTGATCCGCTATTTCCACGAGCGTTGTTCAGACTCGTCGGGTTCGTCACGGCAAACGCCGCCCACTTCCTGGTTGGCTCTGCGTTGATCATCGGAATGGTTGCTGTGCCACTAATGGCCGGGACCGTCTACGGCGAAACCGCGCTCGAAGGAGGTCTCAGACTACTGCGAATGACCATCGCAATAGGTTTTGGTGCGCTTTTTGGCGGGCTCGCGACGCAGCGAATCGGTCCGCTAATCCCTGCAGTGCTGGGCGTGCTGGTGACCTTCGGCGGTTTCATGCTGATGTCAGGTTGGGAAGTGGGTACCGGCGACCCGACGATCACGATTCACCTGGTCATTACAGGTCTCGGGTTTGGCCTGCTGGTCGCGCCGATTGCCGAATCAGCGCTCCATTCTGTGCGCGACGACCAGAGAGGTTCTGCAAGCGCGCTGCTCACAGTGTCACGCATGGTCGGCATGACCGCTGGACTCGCCATAATGACGTCGCTCGGAACAGTGCAGTTCATCGACCTTGTCGCTGATCTGCCTGCATTCTCACTTGATCCTGATGTGCAGGACGAGATTGAGCGCAACACGACACTGGCTGGGCTTGAGGTGTTTCGTGACTTCTTCAGAGCAGCGGCCATTTCAGTTGGAGCAGCGTTGCCTTTTGTGGTATTGATGGCCCGTAGGTGGGAACGGGCCGAAACGTCAATCACTGCGACGAACTGATCAATCCGCGCTTTCAGCACCCTTGTCAGGCTCGCGCTTTGCGGCGTTCCTGCGCTCGGCTTCCAGACGCTCAAGACCATATTCGTTGTGATCCACGTAGTTCATCGCATCGGCGAGGATTCGGTGACCAGCCTGCTCACCGATCAGGCGGTGCATTTCCTGGCAGATTCTGCGGTAGTCGGCATGCCCCTGCTGCGCAGTTCGCAGCTCGATCAGGTGGAACGCTTCTCGCACATTCATATGCATGTAGTAACGGAGCTTGAATGCGAACGGCACCGCGTACTGCGCAACGTCGGGTCCGAACGAATCGTCAATCTTGCCGTGCAGCGCTGTCATCTGAGCCATCGCTTCGTTCCACGTGTCCGTCAACCCGTTCTCCTCAACCGCCTCGGGAATGCTGTAACCAAACTCAGGTGTGAGCCGTTGCCAGTCGATCGTCAGCATGCGGTGGCGCTGCAGATCACGGAACGAGCCGAAGTCAGACAGGATGTCGAAACGGTAGAAGCTGCGCTCAAAGGCGCGTCCTGGCTTGTGCCTGCGATTTGATCGATCACCAACGTACGCTCTGAGAATCTTCTCGATCTCCTCAGTGGACATCCGAGACGCCAACGCTGATAGCTGGCTGTCCGGCAAGTCTGAAGCCTCATAGAGCGCCGATGCAGCAAGTTTGCTCTCTGCATCGGGGTCCCACTCAGTCAACTGGACCTCGGGAACGTCGTCCGGCTCTTCACCCATTTGGCCTGAGATATCTTCCATCTCGGAGCGAATGCCGGAAAAGTAGTCGCTCCACACGTCACCACGGTCGGGCATATCAACCCTGCGCACAAACGAAGGGATAACGTGGCGAAGCTCGTCTAGCATCATTCCCGCGTAGTCACGAGCCTCAGCAAGCGGATTGGCGCGCATGCGAATAAGCATCGACTCGTATGCCTGTCCGGTAGCAAAAATGCCCAGATTTGAAGTTGTTGCTGCTGGCAGGAGGCCCCGTGCGGCGTCGCATGCCTTGGCGCGGATGCTGCTGCGCCAGACACCTGGAGAATCCTCCGGCTGCTTTGGAAACCGCCCCTCGAAATGGACCTTGCACGCACGAACGACCTCAGAATAGGTGTCGAACAGGCGGTCCATTTCAGTGACGAACTCAGACTCAAGAGGCGAGTTTTTCAACTCTGGCGGCACAAAGTAGCGGTAGCGCTGGCCAAGCTTCTGGTCGTAGTAGATGTAGCGAGTGCTCTGTTCGAGGTATGCGGCGATTCGACCGCGCTCAAGGATCTTGGTGAGCAGATTTGATGCCTGTTCGCACGCAATGTGGGCCCCGCCAAGCTGCGCGACAGAGTCGTCGCCGTAGCCCGAGAATACTCGTTCGTACAGCTTCTCAGCCCGCTCAAGTTTGAGGTCAGCGTCTTCCCCGGCAAACGAATCGGCTATGGCCGATACACCGGTCTCAGGCTGGCTGTAGAACTCGTCAAGAAAGAGCCTGCGGAGCGATTTTGGTGTGCGGCTGTAGCGGGCAAAAAGCGCACCTTTGACAACCTCTGGCAGGTTGACGAGCGCAAAAACGGGCCGGTCTGTGTTCGTGAAAAACCGGTTGAGAACCGCTTGCTCCGACGGTGAAAAATCTTCCTTGAAGTACATGCCGAAGATTGTATCGGTTGACCAGCCGTAGGATAGGCTGAGGATGGCGTCCTGCCTGTCGTTCTGTCCCTGTCCTGAACGCAGCCGGACATCTGAAATTTGTCATTCTGAACTTGATTCAGAATCTCTTGGGTGACCGCGTGAACACGGTCGAATCCCCCTGCTTTGGTCGAGATGACACGAAATGTAACTTGCTGTTTGATCACGCAACGAAAACGCAGCTTGCTGCTGCCGCTTGCCTAGACGATCAGCCGAGTTGGGTTCTCCAGGTTCCTCTGAACCTCACGCAGGAACACCGCAGCCTCCGCGCCGTCACCAACTCGGTGGTCGGCCGAGATAGTTGCATGCATCACCTGCCTGATCGCAATTTCATCGTTGTGCACAGCAGGAGTTGGTTTAACGGCACCAACCGCAATGATCCCGGCCTGTGGCGGCACGATGATCGCAGCGAACACATCAGTACCGAACATACCCAGATTCGATGTACCAAACGTTCCCAGCGTCAACTCATCCTGTGTAAGCGTCCCACCATCACCGCGCGCACGCTTTCCAAGGTCTCTCGCAGCTCTCGAAATCTCCACCAGCGACATGTTTTGCGCACGCATCACTGCCGGGACGATCAACCCCTCTTCGAGGGCAATCGCAACACCAATGTTCACGTCGGAGTGGCCTTCGAGCTTGTCGTCCTTGAAGAACGCATTCCACTTCGGCAGCTAGATCAGTGCGTTGACCACAGCCTTCAGAATAAGGTCGTTGACCGAGACCATGTCTCCATGCTCCGAAAGTTCCTCGTTGAGCTGAGCGCGAAAGTGCATTGCGTC
>JAJCYX010000036.1 GCA_029262715.1 Chloroflexota bacterium | reverse complement strand
CGTGATGGCAAGGATGTTTTCTTTACTGGTGAGCTGCATATTTATTCCTGATGAGGCTGATGTACGGGTCAGGTTGAGTAGGTCTGCGAACCGCGAGGCCGCAGGCGATCAATGTCACGCGGATTGAGCAGGCAGAGGATACAGGTAGATGTGTGGTGGCGCGAAGTCACCAGCTCGAACTAAAGCCGGTTGAACCAGGTGAACGCATACACACAGTGCTCAGTTGACTACACGGTGGCCCGGCGGCTCTTCGCGTCCCTGATGCGACTCGGCGCAACGCCGGCATGTCCGGAACCTGCAGCAAGTCCTGGTCCGGCTCATCATCGGTCATTTCCTCAGAAGCGGAGTATTCCGTACCGTCTGAAGCGGTGCCGAGATCGTCGGCAGCCAGCTGCGGCATGTCTTTCCAGCCAGACACACTGTCAATCGGTGGCAACGCCAGGTACATATCGTTCCCGGCACCCTTCAACTCGGTCTGTCGTAAGCTCAACGCCTTCGGGAACAATTGCCTCGCCACTCCTGCTGACACCGAAGTTTCCTCTGTTCGTGCAGAACACGGACGATCGCGTTGCCAATTCCTCCACTTGCACCGAGCACAACGTGCCGATCACTCATAGCTGTCACTCGCTATTGCGATTCATCACTTCAGTAAGTCATCGGACTTGACTCACACATTTACGAACATCCCTCACCCCTCCAACAGGCCACACTCCACGAACGCCGCTCGCAGTTCATTCTCCTGGTCTGATGTCAGCGGTTGAGTTGGCTTACGCGGCACAGTCGCCTCGTAACCCAGCATGTTCAGGCCAGACTTCAGCGCAGCAACGCCCAGGGTCATCCCGAGATAATCAGCATGTGTCATCGACTGCTGAATCCTGTTCGCCTCTTCAAACTTGCCATCCAGCGAAAGCTCCAGCACTCGTTTCACCAGGCCCGGGCCCCAGTTACCAAAGAAAAGACAAGCACCGTTCGCACCAAACATGCCGCCCGGCAGCACAATGCTTCCGTTGCAGGTCCAGAGTTTCACTCCGGGAGCAATGAACTGCGGAATGCGGGCCTCCCAGCGATAGTTGAGAGAAATGATGTATGCGAACACATTGTCCAGAGCTGTGATCTCGCCAATCTGCTCTGGCGTAGCGTCCGGTTCGAGGCTCGCTCGCGGCTGGTGGATCACGACCACCGGCACCGGACTTCCCTTCGTCACCTCTTCGTAGTACTGGACCGGCCCGCTCGCCGCCCTGCCGCCTCTTGCAGCTCCTGGGATTCGCACGCGCACCATGTCCGCACCGGCATCTGCGTAAAGATTCGCCAGCCGTACAGCTTCTGTCGGTGACGGCGTGTCGATCCCGGCGATCACAAATTTCTGGCCCTTGTGAGCGGCTGCAACGGTTTTCACAGCGGCTAACTTGTCTGGTTCACCGAAGTGCAACTCCTCACCGCCGTACGTAATGACCACAAACCCTGATAAGTCGGTGTCGAGCCATCGTTCAACATTGCGCGCAAGCTTGTCGTGGTCAATCGAGTCATCAGCGCGGAGCGGCATAGGAGTGGGTGCGACGATGATCGGATCGGTGTCTGGGATCGGCATTTTTAGCTCCGGTTGGTGCTGTGAAATTTGGGGTGAGCCAGGGAAGACGTATCGACATGGAGAAGCTGCATTCTACGCGGTATTTCTACCATGCCAAACGTTCTACACCCCGCCAGATCAGAAAGGGACACTCGGGAACGTCATTCTGACAGGTTCTACGCTGACAACTGGCCCAAAATACCTACGATCACGTCGGTTGACATGGGCGACATAACGGGTTGACAACCTCAACCTTCTAAGGTCGAACTATCGATATGGGCCTTGACCGCCGAACCGACCAGTATGACCAGACCAGAACGCAACACACGGGCAGTCGAACTGTGGCTTCAGAGCAGAAGCTGGCGAGGCATCGCGTCACAGCTATCAACGGAAGGATTCGGCGCAGTTAGCCACCAGTACATCGCACGGCTAGTCAAACGTGAACTATCGCGTGCCTGGCAAAGCGCACGCTACGTACCAACGGGCCCCACGTTCCAAACCGTACAGACTTCCCAGAAATCGCAGCCTATTGCGGGTTTGGTGGACTTGAATGATCTGGCCTTGCTCGAACATGACAAGCCGCCGCAGCCAGACACTTTGCTGCCAGAATCCCCTGCCACTTCGCCAACAACGGAACTAATCGTTGAGTCGTTCTTTAACGCTCGTCACTTTGTCGTACTGAATGGAAAATCCGGCGTCCCTCACGGTCACTCATACCGCGCTCGACTCATGGCAACAGGTGTTGTTGATCCGACGGACGGAATAATCATCGGGTTCGCGGATGCACAGGCGGTTCTCGACGAAGTGGTGATGCATTTTGCCGAGGAATTACTCAACAGGTTGGATGAGTTCTCAGACACGCAACCGACAACTGAAAATGTGGCGCTCAGCATCGCAAAAACCACGAGCGAAAAACTTCAGCCGGACAGGCTAGTTGTCACAAGCGTCACACTCTGGGAAAGCCCGACTAAAGGTGTGACGGTGACCATGAATTCCCGCCTGCCGGGACAGCGGCCAAGGATCATCGAAGCCGGCGATCAGCCGTTCATTTCAACGTGATCCCTCAGCTGATCCCTGCATAGATCCTCTTCGCAAGATCGAGAGTCACAAGCGAACTCTCAAGCGATTCGGCAGGCTCTTCAATGTCCTGAACGGTGGAGAGCATGGCGCACAAAAATGGCCGTCCTGGAGATAGGTGCTCGTCACATCCTCGCCCGGTTCAGGAATGGCATACTCGTACTTATCCGCGACGACGGTACCGCTATTCACGCCTTCGCAGGTACGCACTCACCGCATCGTCGTGCAATTCGTAGCATTCTAATCTGCCGCCAGTGGTCGAACTGGCTGTGAACTGAGCAACGCAGCCCAACGAAAAAAAACGCGGTTTGCACGCTGTCGCCACACCTGCGCTCAACGCGTATTCATATCATCAACTTATGCTTCGCACCGAACACAAAACGGGCGCTCTACGAGAGCTGCACTCTGAGTATCCCGATGACGAGCGATCAGTCGACTTCCTGTTCCACAGCGGCGTGTCCGGAGAGTTAAATATTCTCTCGGGCGGCCCACTCATCGAGGGCGAGACGTACCTGCTAACACATGGCGAGCACAACAGGCGCGTAGAGATTCTGAAGGTGTCAGAACGGTATATCCCCGACGCTGAGCCGATCACAGACTACTCATTCAGAGTCGTGTAGCGAACAAAACCCCAACTCGCCAGATTTTACCGAGCAGCACTAGCCTCTTCCGGGGCGAAGTACCTGCGTTCTGACTCGTCGATCGGCACATCATTGGCGCTCATGTCCCTGCGCTCCATCAGGCCATTCTCATCGAACTCCCAGTGCTCGTTCCCGTGGGTTCTGAACCATCGACCAGACGCATCGTGCCACTCGTACTCGAAGCGCACCGAAATCTTGTTGTCCGTGAACGCCCATAGCTCCTTCATCAACCGGTAGTCGAGCTCCTTCTGCCACTTCAGAGTCAGGAACTCCCTGATGGCCTCGCGACCGGTGAAGAACTCATCACGGTTTCGCCACTGCGAATCCGAGGTGTAGGCCATCGAAACCCTCTGCGGATCGCGTGAGTTCCACGCGTCCTCGGCTGCCTGCACCTTTTTCTTCGCCGTCTCAAGCGTGAACGGCGGTAATGGCGGTCTCTGTTCCTGTGTCATATTCGTATCTCCATGCAAGTTAAGAATGAGCAGTTGAGTGTGAATTCTGTTCCCTTTATTAGGAGAGAATTAGAGAGATGGGCTGCCAGCTAAAGCCCAGGTAGCACCTTCCTCACTCAGTACGATGCGCTTCTTCGTACCAGCGGTTTTCGGGATAAAGTACCGAAACGCCAGCATGGTCAACAGTCAGATAGAATCGGCCATACTTTCACGCCTTGTATCCAAGCGAACCTTAACTCAGTACGGGCCAGCACGAGGACCAGAGACATGACCACCTACGCAGGGCCGCCAGCCGTTCGACATTGTCCCGACTGTGGAACGCCTGAGAACTCTCCCGAGCTGTTCTGTACGAACTGCTTTCACCTGAAAGGCGCAGCGCCAAGCATAAGGGCCGCCACCTTCGTTCGCAGGCTTGCAGCGTTCTTGATCGAAATACCGCTATTCGTTTTGACTCTGGGTATCGGTTACATCATCTGGTGGCTCATCACGCTAGCGAACGGACAGACACCGGGCAAACAACTTGTCGGCATACGAGCGGTGCAAAAAAACGGAGCGCCTCTCGGCTGGGGAATGACGTTTGTGAGAGAGTTCGTCATCAAGTTTTTGGTGATCGGGACCCTCTCGAATTTCCTGTTCGGAGTTATCTTTCTGGTCAACTATCTCTTCCCACTCTTCGATAAGAACCTCCAAGCCCTTCATGACAAGGCAGTTTCGTCTGTTGTGGTCAGGCTCGATCCGCTACCAGCGGCACGTGCACAGATCGACACCAGCGCAGATCCCTGGGGCTCGCAGCAGATCGACCGCTAAAGCGGCGTAGGGCTGTACGGTCGGTGCTTTTCCGTTGGCTTAGCACCTTAACTTCATAGGAACTGGCCACCGCCAGCAGCACCAAAAAACGAAGACAAACAATGAAACTCGGCTACTCCACCTACGCCCTCTCAATGGTCGACCCGTTCGAGGCACTGCCAAAGATTCGGGAGATCGGCTATGAAGCAATAGAGATAGCGATGGGTGACATCTGGCCCACGTCGCCGGACAACTTCAAGCCGCCGCAACAGATCAAGCTCGCTGCTC
The DNA here is from genome assembly GCA_029262715.1 of Chloroflexota bacterium. GTDB lineage: Bacteria > Chloroflexota > Dehalococcoidia > Lucifugimonadales > Lucifugimonadaceae > JAJCYX01. The sequence goes on along the minus strand of JAJCYX010000036.1, from coordinate 6,073 downwards.
TATCCAAGAGCCTCGGGTTCCCTTCGGCAATCTTCTTCGGCAACATCGACGTCTGCGCTCTCGATGACCAGCGCGAGATGGACAAAACGCTGGCTAAGCTGCGCATGGCGGGCCGGATGCACTACGACGATTCGCCAATCCTGATGACTACAACCGCGGGCCACTCGGCCCCAGCGTGGGACACAGGTAAGGAGCAGATCAAAGACGCCTTCCTGCGCCTCGCGGATCTTGCGGCAGACCACAACGCCATCATCGCCATTGAACCGCACGCAGGAACGGACTTCGAGACTCCTGAGAAGGCGGCGTGGATGATGGAGCAGACGAAGCATCCGAACCTGACGCTGGACCTCGACATCTCGCACTTCTACGTTGAAGGAGCCGAGGTTGCCCACAGCGTTGAGACTTGCGCGCCGTACTCATCAATGGTTCACATCAAGGATGGCGAAAAGGTTGACGGTAAAGTCCAGTACTGCCTGCCAGGAGCCGGCACGATAGACATCCCACTCTTCCTGCGCTCCTTACGGGAGAACGACCTCGGCAACTTGCCCGACTTCGCTGAAGTCAGCGTGCAGCAGTCACTTCAGCCCGACTACGACCCGTGGGGCACGGCAACGTTCTGCTTCGACGCACTGCGGAACGCAGAGAAGTCGGTTTAAGTTCTAGTGTTTCGCGGGAGTTCATCGATCTGACGCTTGAGCGAACGGTGGGAGCGAGTCTGGCGGCAGCATTGCAAAGTCTACTACTTTGATTTCGCTGATCTTTAAGCGAGGGCCACCCTCAACCTCTTGCCATCTTGTCTCCCGGAACAGCAGTGGATTCGCAACCTGGTATTCATTCTCCAGGCTACGCGGCACGACAACGCTTGGCCTGCCGAGATAAACGCCTTCTACCAGTTCCAAACCGCTCGATACCAGGCGGTCGATCACGGTAGACGCGCTCTCAACCAGTCCCACCAAGCCGGAGCCGCCGAAAGGCCCTTCGCGCCACTTCTCTCCGGTCTCGGAATCGGTCCATTTGTCCTGGAGGCCGATGGCTAAGAGGTTTCCATTGGGATCAGAATAACGGCCATAGAACTCACCTACGCGCCCGGATGGGTCAGCCGTCCTCCAGCTTTCGATGACTAACCTGTCCGGCCAGTCATTGCACTCTTTTCCATCGATGATATCGGGCGGTGAGGAGCAGGAAGGACTCTTGACTCCAATGCTGTTGAACGACTCCAGTCGGAGGTACATCACGTGCCCTGATTCGAGCAACCGGATGATCTCAGCCTCAGTTGCAACCGCATCCAGCTCTGACAGATCGAATCGCTCACTGATGTTCGGCACACCAGCGCTTTGTGTCTCAATCGATGCCGCGCTAGAACAACCGACAAAGACAGTCAAAAGGAGAAGAAATAGAGACGATTTGATATTGCTCTTTGACAGATGCAGTTCCTCCAACGTAGGCGTAATCGCGGTTTCGAACACGTGCAAATTTTATGCCGTAGATGGATGCTATTACTGTCGTCCAAGGTTGATCACGGATAGAAAAAATAGAAGTGCGGTCGTTGGAATAAAGTAAAACATAATGAATGCTACAGAGGCGAAAATACCCAACCCTGAAAACGCCACTAAAAAAACTGCGGCGAACAGGCCGATGCGGGCCAATGCTGAGAATAGTGGCCGTCGCTGAGTTGCAAGGCCTGATTAGGCACCAAAGCTCCGATATACGATCCCGGAACCGCAAGCCAGGCCAAACGCGAGCATCACCAACAGAAACCCCGTGACACCAACGACGTCGAGGAAGCGCTCATCAGAGGATCTCCAAATGGCGAACAGCATCACGAATATCAGAAGCACGTCCATCAACAGCACGAGAAACGCGATCACACCGAGTGCCAAAACACCTACGCTCGGTTTCCCGTCTCGCATTTCGCTCAATCGCCACCGGTTGGCCTCCAGTCGTATGGCCAATCATAGGTGACTATTTCGTCCAGTGCTGAGCTTACTTACTAGGACCGTTGCCTCTGCCGCCACCGGATGGATTGCCAGTCGTGCTGGGCCAACCGCCCTTACCGCCACCGCCTTTTCCACCGCCACCTTTGCCACCTCCGCCCTTACCACCACCTTTAGCGACTATTTCATATTTACTCATATCAAATCTTCCTTATCGAACAAGTTTACAACCTAACGGCCATGATATTTTCATATTAACTATAGAATGATAAGCAGTAAATATTGTGATATTCGTTGCAAATTCTATGTGTCCACTTCAGCACGCCTACGACGCGCTGCGGGAAGCCGAGAAGTTGGTGTAGGCTCAACCGCTCCCAAATCCTGGATATGATGCCAGTCCTCGCCACGGCTCGCCGCGCATTGACATCCTGCTCTCACGGTGAGAACGTCCCAGTATCGTCACGCATCTCGTACGTCGTCTCGAAATGTCACAACCGAGAACCTCACCATGCCAGACAACTTTGCCTACGTTCCAGCTACCGAACTCGCTGCTCGCATCCGCAACAAAGAGCTCTCACCTGTTGATTTGATGGAGTGGACGCTCAACCGCATCGACGCCCTGAATCCGCAACTTGGCGCATACATCACTGTCATGCACGAACAGGCGATGGCCGATGCAAAAACGGCCGAGCAAGCGGTCGTAGATGGCGGTGACCTCGGCCCCCTTCACGGCATTCCCGTCCCGATCAAGGACCTCGAAGGGGTCAAAGGCGTCCGCATGACCCACGGCTCGCTCCCGGACGACGAGACCGCCGACTCCGACGCACTCAGCGTCGAACGCATTCGCAACGCGGGTGGCATCATCATCGGCAAGACCAATACGCCTGAATACGGTCACGCAGGCACCACAGAAAATCGGGTCTTCGGTCCATGCCGCAACCCCTGGGACACCGCTCGCACTCCCGGCGGCTCAAGCGGCGGCGCGGGCGCATCGGTGGCTGCAGGCATCACCGCAATTGCGCAGGGCAGCGACGGCGGCGGCTCGGTTCGCATCCCCGCCGCTCTGTCTGGAATCTTCGGCCTCAAGGCAACTCAGGGCCGAGTACCCAGGCGCCACGCCGGGACGTACCCCCTGATCAACAACTCGTCAGTCGGCCCAATGACATGGAACGTGCTCGACTCAGCGGTTTTCATGAACGTGATTTCCGGTCCGTCGCACGATGCCGAGTACGGCACAATCACCGATGCACCGCCCGACTTCACAAGCGGGCTTGACCTGGGAGTTAAAAAACTACGCATCGGTTTCGACACATCAAGCCTTGGCGGCGCACCGTGTGATCCCGCTGTCTGGGACGCAGTGAAAAAGGCGGCGAATGCGTTCAATGACATGGGAGCAGATGTCGAAGAGGTCGAGTTTGCCCCGGAGCCGCACCCGGAGATCGAACGCAAGTTCATGAACTTCTTCTGTGCCAGCGGCTATTCGCGGTTCGCAAGACTGCTCGACAACCCTGAGACGGCCGTTCAGTTGACCGGCTATTTCAGGGAGAACCTGGAGCGGGGCAAGGCGCTTTCGGCTGCCGACTACATGAACTCTCTGAACGCCACCGGCTTCTACCGTAACTACACTAACCGGTTCTTCGAGGACTTCGACCTCCTGCTGACGCCGGTCACTGCTACCGGCGCGTTTGAGATCGACAAGCCGCCTGCAGAGATCAACGGCACAGCCGTTAACGAGCGACGCTGGGGATTCATCCCGTACACCTACTTCTTCAACCTGACCGGCAACCCGGCAGCCAGCGTGCCCTGCGGCTTCGATAACAACGGTATGCCGATCGGCCTCCAGGTTGTTGGTGATATGAGGGACGAAGCAACGGTGCTGCGCGCATCAGCAGCTTTCGAGCAGGCAAGACCGTGGGCTGGAAAGACACCTGAACTGGTGGAAGTGGCGCGATGAAAACCTGGCGCAAGGGCAACCTCCATACACACACCACAAACAGTGACGGAGACGCACCACCTGAGCACGTTGCCGGCTGGTATGAGGAGCATGGGTACGACTGGCTGTGCATCTCAGACCACAATCATCTGACCATATTCAGCGATGTCGAAGCGGGATCAAATAAGTGGCCGCTACTGGTTCCGGGCGAGGAGGTCACGGCCAATTCCCGGGACCTCCCAGTACACATCAACGGCTACGGTGTGAAGCACCTCGTCGAGCCGTTTGAGAGCGACTCGGTCACGGAGACGCTGCAAGAGAATGTACGCAGAATCGTCGAGGCTGGCGGGCTGGCCTCCATCAATCACCCAAACTTCAAGTGGGCGTTTTCAGCGGACGAACTGCTGCAGGTCGATGGCTACAGATTCCTCGAGGTCTACAACGGCCATCCGGCTGTTAACAACTTCGGCGGCGGTGGGACTCTGAGCGCTGAAGAAATTTGGGACCGCCTGCTTTCGGCAGGCAAGACGGTCTGGGGGCTGGCAGTCGATGATGCCCACCACTACACCGGCGAGTTCACCGCAGGAAGGTCCAACCCGGGCCGCGGCTGGGTGCAGACGCGCACCGAGAAGCTCGATCTCCCGTCGGTGCTAGAGGCGATAGACCAGGGTGAGTTCTATGCGTCAAACGGAGTAGAGATTGGCGACATGGCGGTGTCTGCGAAGGGCATCACGCTGGAGATTGAGCCAGAAAACGGCGATATGAGCCCTGCCAAATACACTACGGTGTTCCACGGCCTGAACGGCCAGATACTCGATTCAGTTGACGGTCTCACGGCAAGCTACACACCGAGTCCGTCCGACACCTATGTCCGCGCAACGGTGCACTCGTCAACCGGCAACCTCGCCTGGACACAACCGGTGTTTCTGGATGGAAGAGGTTAAGTCAGAGCACACCCCCGGGTTACTTCTTCCAGAGCTTCCACTCTTCGAGAGATTTCTGCACTGATCCCGCCAGCTTGTTTGTGACCCGCTTCCGCGCACGCGCCCACCAGTACAATCGAATCGCCCACTTGATGGGCCATGATTTCCGGGCCGAAAGATACTGGCCTAAAGCCGTCTTAAATACTGCGTCAACCCTGGTCTCTATTCCCGTTTTCAGCTTTTTAAGATCATCTTCGGTGTAGTTTTTTGGCCATGGGATCTCTTTCAGCTTCTCGTCCGGTTTGATCGCAAGATCGCCCATCAAGGGAACGATCTGGATGTAGTCCGGATCGTTCTTTGAGCGATACAACCCGCTATTACGCGTAGCATCGTCAAAAAGTGGATTGTCCTCATGCAGCACAAAGTGGTTTTGCAAAAAACTTCGACAATTCGCCCTGCCCAACAGGAAATCGTGCTCTCTGAACCTGTGATCCAGAAATCCGCCAAAGTGGCCCAAGCTGCCGCTCGCAAGCGGGTTGTCCACCGGATCGCCGTTCACTCGTCGCCTCGGTGCGATCAGGAATCGACTGTAGATATTGGTGTTGCTCGCCAGGGCGACGTCGTCTTTCTTAAACGAAACCTGTGCCGTGACAGCGCCATACATGTCGCCAATGAGCTCAAGTAAAGTACGGTCTTCCTGATATTTCTCGAAATCGACCGTATTTGGGAACGGATCAATCATCAATACGGCGCGATCTGCCTTATCGCCTTCACGCTGGTTGAATCCCCGTTTGCGATCCACGATTGCCCTGTAGGCAACATCAAACGGTTCATTGTTTAGCATTCCTCCATCCACGCTTGTGAATATGTAAGGGTCCGGTTTCTTGTTGTTGCCCCACTTGGGGGGCACCGGTTTGAATTCGAAGCATGGCCCACCGGAAGATGCATCAGTACTGACGAACCATTCTTTCCGGTCATAATCGTCAGATGAACGTTCGAGCCGCCTTGGGATAAATGCAAGCGGGAATGCAGAGCTAGCCAGAGAAGCGTTGGCAAGCTTCTTCCAGTCATCTTCCTGATATCTGTCCCAGATGAGCTGAGCGTAACCGACATCATCCGTTGAGGCACCGCTCGAAGATTCCTTGATCGAGAAGTTCATCTGATCAGCGTGCGATGACATCTGATGGCTCTTGTCCTGGAGACCAGCGAACGGAATCTCATATGGAACACCTCTGAGGTTACTGACCATGAGATGGAGCCTCAAGTCTTCGGGAACGTACTTA
>JAJCYX010000035.1 GCA_029262715.1 Chloroflexota bacterium | reverse complement strand
GTGCAATTTGGTCGACCCGATCTTCAAGTGGCGGTTCCTGCGCCCACAAATCAAGGACGGCACTTCTTACATTTTCGTACCCGCGGCGTGCGATAAGGAGCGGCCGGCAGTAGCTGAGCCGCTTGTCGACGTCAAGCACACGCATCGCCTCAAACTCCCCGAGTAACACCGCTATTGCGGCCTGTACATCCGGATGCTCAGTACCTTGAGGGTCGACGACCACTGTCGGCGTCGCCAGTGTTTCAGCCGTTGGTGGCGGCTCAGTTGGCTGCACCGGCACGGTAGGGCTGACTGCTGGCACCGGGCTGTTGCCGCTGTCATCGTCGTTTATTAGCAGCACGAAAAGGATGGCTGCTATTGCTGCAAGGGCTATGGTCGCGGCTGGTGCCGCGTATCTCACTTTCATTGGGTTTCTCCACCGCGGGAAGCTGATGGCATCTGTGAATTTCCTGAACACGCTGAACGTGTCAGGCTCTCCCATTTTCGGAAGAATCGTTTGCCAGGTTCCCAGCGGCAGATGCGCGCTCTGTGCCTCGGCACGGAACAGCGACGAAAGCTGCCTCTCCAGTTGTGTAGTTGCGTCAAAAGAAGTCATGACTGCGCCCCTTCCACAGAAAAACCGGCACTGCCGGCGGTGGCGGTTACTGCATCCCTGAGCGCCGCCGTGGCGCGGTGCAGCCGTGACTTGACCGTTCCCTCCCGTAAGCCGGTCGACTCGGCTATCTCGGGAAGTGAGAGGTCGTTAAAGAATCGAAGGACAAGCACTGTGCGGTGCTCGACGGACAGTGTGCGAAGTGCTGACTGCAGCATCGCCGCTGTTTCGGAGTCCAGTGCCGACTGCTCAGGCCCAACACCTGTGTCGGAAAGGCCAAACGCCTTATCTTCAGAGACCTGCCGCAGCTGTTTGCGGCTTGTCAGGTTGGAAATGCAGTTGATCAGGAGGCGATTGAGCCAGGCCCGAAGATTCGTTCCTGCCTTGAAGGTTTTGATCTTCTTCCATGCTCGGATCAGCGTTTCCTGCACAGCTTCTTCAGCCCTACTCGCATCCCTTGTGATGAGTAGAGCTGTGCGGTACAGGTGGTCGCCGTGGAAATCGAGCACGCGACGGAACGCCTCTTTGTCACCCTGTTGGCAACTCAGAATCGCTTCCCGTTCTATCGATGCTGTAAGTATTTCGTCGGACAATTGGTCCCACCGTTGCTGTGTACTCGTCACTTATAACAACAGGGTGGGGTGAGAAAAGGTTCCCGACGTGCGTGCGAATGGTGAATCCGGACACGCGCCACATTGAAATGGGTATTGCCGTGCCGGGCGGGTTGGGGAGATGATCGTCGGATGAGTGAGCAGATTTTGAGTGAAATCGGCGATAGCGCGATCGCTTATCGTGATTCCACGGTGGAGGACATACCGGCGCTGTTCGAGTTGTGGCAAGAGAGCGGTTCGCTTCCGACTGCTACTGACTCCGTAGAAGCCCTTGAGACGAGGCTGCGTCGTGATGGTGAGCTGTTTATTGTGGCGCTTGATGGCGACCGGCTGGTTGGCTGTTTGATGGGCGGTTGGGATGGCTGGCGGGCGAATCTGTACCGGCTTGCGGTGCGTCCCGAGTACCGTCGGCGTGGGATCGCCGAGAGGTTGGTGCGGATGGTTGAGAAGCGGCTCCTCGAACTCGGTGCGGTGAGGGCATATGCGTTGGCGGTGAAGCCTGAGATCGAGTCTGTTGCGGTCAATTTCTGGAATGCGATGGGCTACGAGTTAAATCCCCGGACGCTGCCGTACGTGAAGACGCTGTCCTAGGGCCGCGTGCGGCGTTTTCCGGTGTGTCACTGGCGGCCGACAGATAGGAACGGTGATCGTGTACCGTTCGTCCTGAGCCAGAATGGCGGCTTGCCACCACCTCGCTCTTGCTCTGGCTTGGGGCGACGGAGTACGGTTACGTCTCAATCGAAGGGCAAGCTACGCACATCTGAAAATGCGGCATGCCGCCCATCTGCGCACAACGGAGAACGCTGCATGCTGCTGAATCGACGAGCTACCGTTTCGCTTCTTCTAACGCTTGTAGCGGTGTTTGCCCTCGCGTGCGGGTCCGGTTCTGACTCAGGCGCGAACTCAGACAGCCCCGGCGCATCAGACGTAGAGGAGCCAACCGTGATTCGCTCTTCCGATTCATTCACCGTCGACTCTTTCACAGTTGCCGGGTTTAAGAAATCGAAAGAGTTCTCAACAGAGACCGTTCCGGAAGCCGCGGCTATCTGGTACGGGTTCTACGACCAGCGTGATGTTGAGATCCGCTTCTACGACACGCATGAGCTGGCGATCGGACCGGGCGTCGCATCCGCAGAGCAGGCCGTCGGGCGCTCGCCAAACTCGAACATCGGCGGCGGCATCATCACTTCAGCCGGGAACCGCACGCAGTACAACGACTTCCTGGTTGCTGGAAACGCCGTGATTTTGTGCCAGACAAATGTTGCTCCGTGTATTGAGCTCGCGGAGTTACTGCCGTAAGCCAGTCGCGGATCAGACGTTGTCGCGGAAGTAGTCCGGCTGGTAGGGCGGAGGCAGCGGTTCACCGTTGTCCTGCGCATCCAACTCGGCTCGCTCCTGCTCAGTCAGGTACTTCGAGGGGCAGCGCACGGTAAGCGTCTCAGCCTCGAACACCTGGTCAGTGCCTACACGGCCCTGGAGAATAATCTCGGAGTGGTCGTTGAAGAACACCTGGCCGATCTCGCCCGCGTACACGACCTTCATCTCGGTAGATCCACCTTCGTCAACCAGGGCGAAGTTAGCGGTAACGCCGTCTGCTGAGCGCACGTATGAGTCCTGGACGAGCTTGCCAATGACGCCGACCATGCGGTCCTCGGCTGTTGGCGCTGCGGTCACGAGATCTTCGACCTTGTTGAAGCGGACGGTTGCGCTGCCAAAGGCGGTGACGCCGAAATAGACTAGCCCGGCGGCGACTAGAACGAAGACGATTCCCAGCTTTAGGCGGGGGCTGAACAGCGTGGCTGCCTTGGCCGTGCCCTGAGGCAAGAAGATGTCGTCTTCGATATTTTCGGTAGGGTCGTTTTCCGGCAAATTCTGGTCAGTTGGCATGTGCGGTTACTCGTCCGTGCTGCTCTTCATTCTAGCTTGAAGCCGCGCAACTTCTCGCTGTAGTTCGCGCTGTTTTCGTGAGACGAAGAAGATGTATGCAAAGAAGCCTGCCCAC
>JAJCYX010000034.1 GCA_029262715.1 Chloroflexota bacterium | reverse complement strand
TGTCGTCCGGCACATCTTCCTGTTCCGGCCCGTCAGGACTGAAACTATTCTGATAGTTCTGCACGCCCTGTTCATAGGCACGCCCCATCCTGTTGAAGTCACTGAGATCAATCCCAGCAATGAACTCGGCGGGCGGTTCATTCCAGCTAACTCTTAGCAATGGCGGCATTGCCAGTGGCATTCCGCTTAGTGGCTCTGTTTTACCTTCTGGAATTCCGCTGATCTGTAAAACGACGTTTGTTTCAAGGAACTTACTCAGATTCGCGAAGGAAAAAGCGTCTTCGATGGCTGCTCCGTCCGCCATCTCTTTCGTCAAAACGTCAAGCTGGCCTGATTGGACGGTTGTCGCAGGGGCACTGCCATGCGGAGTCGTCACTGCGAACAGAGCCCAGCGGGTGAAGAGCTCAACGATGGCGGCGGCCGGCAATTCCTCAGGCGAGGAAGCATGCGCGCTCATTGAGGCGTCGCGCTTGTAGGTGTCCTTGATCGTTTGGGCAGCGTGATCGACCCCGGTATGTGCAAACAGCATCATCTGGATGCGATAGTCGGTCGATACTCCTTCCGGAGACTCATTCCACCCAATCGGTAGTTGGTCGTAGGAGAACGAAGGCATCAGCATTAGCGTTATCTGACGAGGTGAATCGCTGAACACTTTGAAGGATGAATCCCAGTTCAACGGCACCGAATCGACGTCCTCAAGAAGCGAATGCGGCAACAGTCTCCGCAGTCCCGTTTCCATTCCCGGCAAGCTCCGCATGTGTGCGGCCAGGATGTGAGCCCGCCTTAGTCTGGGATGACCTCGCTGCAGCCGGTGTAGCGTTGCCTGATTGCTTTCCGTCGTCCCTCCGCCGGGGTCACCCAGAATCCATGGGGGCGCGCTCGCTTCTCCAATGGTGAATGCGAAATCGAGCGTGACCTGGTAGTGGAAGTACATAGTGACGAAAAGTATCTTGACTTTGGCTCTGGCCAGCACATCCACTCTCAGGTCCACCAGGGTGGCCTGGTGCGACTCAAGGATCAGGGTCGCAGTTGCAGATGCCTCGAGAGTCAGAATCACCTTCACCACTTTGAAGTTGATCTTGGCATAGACCTTTCCGTGTATAGCCGCGGAACCCTGCACCCAGTAATAATTCTCTTTTGCGTCGGTGCTGCTGTTCGGATTGAACTGTGCGAACACACCCTGAAAGATCACCTCAAGTTCGACGTAAGCCCCTGCTTTCATGGGACCGACACTCAGGTCTTTGCCCACGCCGACTGCGAGTCCGATTCCAAGTTCGATGACAGGCGCAAAATCGCCGTTCGTGATTACGGGCACTCGGCTCGAAGTCTTACCATTAAGCAGCCCGAAGTAGATGCCGCCCCGTCCGATGAACGGGAAAACTTCAGCGCTGAACGATCGTGAGTAATCTCGGTTGTATGGGAATCCTAAATCGACCTTGAAGTTACCATTCGTGTATACCTCAACTACGATCGTGCCAAGCGTGACCGACACAGCACCCAACTCGATATGGCGGAAAGTGTCCGGAAGCCGCAGCTCCGCGCGGAACATGCCGATGTTGTCGGTGATCTTCTTGTAAAGAATCTCGAAATAGAGGCCCTTGAGCGCACCGGCCCTCGGCCCAGCTAGTTCAATCGACAGTCCGTACAGACGAGGATCGTAGAAAACCAGTCCTACCCTGACTGTCTCAAACAGGCTGATATCCAGTCCAATCAGCCATTCCATCGACGGATCGAAGGAGACTGGATTTGCTGCATCAGTACCGGTCAGAGGATTCGTGTCGCCACTCACCGGCTTCAGAGAACTTTCGAGTACCCGCAGCACATCACGGACGGTGTTCTTGTCGGTCGCGCCCTTGACATTAATATGCTGGCCAAGTCCCAGGAACCGGAGATTCACCACCTGGCCATCCTGCCCTGAAACGCTGGGCGGCGGATCGTTGATGACATCCCAACTCAGCGCATCGTCACCGCAGTAGTCTTGTCCGAGAAAGCTACCCTCCAGGATCAGATCAACAACACTGTCTCCCTCCCTGCGCCTGTACTTGACGCCGATCTTGCTGATGGACATCACAGTGAGGTCGAGATCGAGGGCGTAGGTAAGCGCTACCTCCTGCTCCGCCGGATCAATCGTGAGCACAAACCTCGACATATTGACACTGTTCAACAAGTCCCACGGTGGCTCCAGCTTGTATCCAATCGTCGGCGCTGCCAGGTTGACGAGATACTCAAGGATCTCACCCAGTGTGACCGAGCTCATGAAGATGCTGATCACCCGACGTTTGGGATCCCCAATCCACGCCGTCTGGGCTGCCAGGTAGTTGTCACCAAAGAGGACTTTGAACGTGTAGGTCGGATCATCTATACCGATGTCACGAGCGAGCGAAACACCGATACCGTTGATAGTGAAACTGCCACGAAGAAAACCAGTGGGCGATTCCTCCTTACCAATCCTTGAAACACTCGCCTCTGCCGTCGCTGAGATTCGGAGCGGGGTGTTGAACAGCTCCGGCGTCCAGCGCCCCGAGATCGCACCTAGTGCGCTGTACGCCTGGGTAGATGTCGTGAAGCTGATGGACATCACATCCAGGTGAACTGGTGGCAAATTCGTCAGCTCATTGCCGGTAAGCAGATTCGAGATGAGAGTCGTCAGATTGAGCGGAGCCGTCTGGTCAAGGTAGCCCTCGAAAGTCCAATGTGATGCGCTGGCATCGTACGCGGCCTTGACGGTGAACTGCGGCTGTGCGCCATCCTGTCCGACAAGTTGCAACACACCGTAGATCGAACCGTCGACGCCCGACTGGCTGACATTGATTGCGAGGCCCATTTCAGCTAGCGCTAAGCTGAGGCCGTTCCTCAACTCGACCGACCAGTTGGTGGTGATCACCGCGGAAGCGTCAAATGTGAGCGCTCGCGGATCTGCAATAAACCCGAACTCCGTGATCCGCGTGTCGTCCTGTTTCTGCGAACCTTTGTGGTGAAAGAACTGCCTGAAAGCGTTGCTGATGGGGATCGAATCGTTCGTCCTGAGCCGGCCCTCAATGACGAAACTCGGCACATAGGCTGTGATGTCGACAGTGAAGTGGTCAACCTCTGTTGTGCCGTCGTCTCCAACATGAGGTTCCACTGCCTCTCCCAATTCTGGCGACAGATCACCTTCAGTGGCTGTCGGAGGGCCGAGCTGCGGTGGTGAGTTGGGATCAGGGAGCTTCTCTCCTTCCTTGAGGCCCACTCTAAAGCCGCCAAAAACCGACCCGGACATGTACGGCACCAGTGAGCCGCCAGATCCGGGGGCGAAGCCGGTCACCCAGCGAATTCCGGTGTCCGTGATGCTCAAGAACGGTATTGGCGTTTTCCACACCGCGTTTGATCGAAGCGTTACGCCGATATTGGAGATGCTGGCTTCACCAAGCGAGATCCCGTTCGTTAGGGGCTGTGTCGGGGCAGGAAGCCAGACCTCGATCTCCGACAGATAGAAATCGTTAAGACCCGGAAATGTCGATGGGTGGATCAGGTCACCTACAGGAAGACCGAACAGCTTCGCCACTTCACTGATCTGGTCGCCGATCGGGTGTTTCTGATCGGCTACGACAAGCAGACGCCAGGTCGACTGAACGGCGAGGATCGACAGATACATCGTGAAGGTGGCTTCGCTACCGAACCGCACTTTACCTGTCAGGCTGAGAAGGGACAGCGAGGTCGTCCCATGCTCATTCACATCGAGATCCGTGTAGCAGGCGAGTTCAAACCCAAGGTCCATCAGACTGGTATGTCCGAACGAGATCGAGATTCCCTCAACCGCGGCTGTTAGCACCATGGCTGGCGGATGATCTGGACTCTCGGGAAGTGTCATTGATCCAGAAAGCGCGAGCGGCCACCGACCATGAAACAGCTCTCTATATTTGTCCTCGCCGAAAACGCCCTCGGCAGGAAGCGAACCGGAAAACATCAGGCCAGTCGACGGATCTCCGAAAAACCTCGCACCGATCACTGGCAGGTCTTCGAGGAACGACGATTGGAGGCTGACTAGACCCGTTTCGCTGTCAACCCTGTTGGAGCGAGGCAGAGTATTGAAGGTGGTCGAAAAGTTCCACTCGTTCACCGGTGCTAGCGACAACTCGAATATCGCTGGCTGGCTGCCATCGACCGTCGCAGTAAGGGTGACCTCCACCGGAACAACGTTTGCGG
>JAJCYX010000033.1 GCA_029262715.1 Chloroflexota bacterium | reverse complement strand
CGTGGGGCGCTTCAAGCCTTGGCGGTCTGCTGATGGGCGCACTTGCGCAGATCTACAGCGCACCATTTGCATTAACGGTCGGCGGCACGCTGATGTTCGGGGCGGTCCTTGCTGTCGGCGTAACACTGCTGCGACCACTCTGGGCGGTTGAGCGAGAGCAGGCGACTTCCGAGGTGAAGGCTTAGTCGCGAAGTTCGTCTCCTGCAAGTTGGCCCGCTCCTAACCACCAGCTTGTTGCCGCGTGCTCCTTCGTCCAGAGCCTGTGGAAGGATGTCCTGATTGTCATTCTGAACTCGATTCAGAATCTCTCGTGACTTTGCTACCTCGGTGCGATCCCTCCGCTGCGGTTGGAATGACAAAATGAACAACCCCCTCCTATCGCGGGAGTAAACGCCTAACTCCCCGCACCCTCGACAAACCGGTTAGTAAAGGCGTCTGAAGCACTGACTGACTGGTCGATCAGGCCTTGAGACTTCATCCAGTCAGTGAAGCTCTCCCAGCGCGCCTGCTCCTGCCATCCGAACTGCGGAGCAACCCCGTCATCCCACATCGGCAGCAGCAGTTCCACGCCCTCCCGTTCGACATCTTCGAGAACGGTCTCTCCACCGATTTTTACCAGCATGTCTATCGATGTCTGTGGATTCTCCAGCGCGTACTCGAATCCGCGGCTGAATGCCCGGACCAGCTTCTGAACGACCTCGGCCTCCTGCGCAACTTTGTCCTCACTCGTAACGAGCACCAATTCGTAGAAGTCCGGCACGCCCCACTCCTCCATGCGCATCACATTTACCGGCAGGTTCTCCTGCTCAAGCACAATCGACTCATGCGTCCAGTAAGCGCCAACGACAGCGTCGACAGACCCGGCCGCCAACGACTGCGTCAGAGCGAAACCGATATCGATGAGTTCCACATCGTCCAGCGACAACCCGTCGTTCGCCAGCATCGTCGCCAGTAACCCCTCGTTCGACGGAATCCCCGGATAGCCGATCTTCTTGCCTCGAAGATCGGAAGGTCGGGTGATGTCTGATGTCTCGAGGGCCATCACCGAGTTCAACGGGTGCTGAACGATACCGGTGATCGCCACCACCGGAACTCCAGCGCTACGAGCCTGCAACAGGTCCGTCTGGTAGCTAATGCCGAAGTCGTCGCGCCCTGCGCCAACGGTCTGAAGAACTGACGACGGATCAGCCGGGGTGTAGACGTTGACCTCTAGACCTTCTTCTTCGAAATAGCCCTGCTCGAGAGCCGCGTATATTCCAGCGTGGTTCGAGTTCGGGAACCAATCGAGCGCCAGAGACACGCTTGTGCGCGTTTTGATTGTGTCGTCACTACCGCTTGAGCAGGCAACCAGGGCTAACGCCGTAGTCATGAATAGCGCCGTAAGCCAGAACTTGACTCTCAAGTTGATCCACCCGATCTTCGACTTATTCATCTTGTCCTCTTCATCTGGACTTGCCATTTGCCCATCACTCCGAAACTCGATACTCACCCTGATCCGACCCTTGGACCGTGATGCCGTAGCGCCCATCTTTCGGCCAGCACCACCAACAGGAATAGCAGTACAGCGGCGACAGAAAGCACAAAAATTGCGGCAAACACTCGATCCGTCCTGAACTGCGGCCCAGAGACCTTCATCAACCAACCGAGTCCTCCACGACCACCCACCCATTCGCCGACAACCGCGCCAATCACAGACGTGATAGCCGCCACCTTCAGACCGGAGAAGAGATATGGCAGCGCTGCTGGTAACCGCAACTTGACGAGCAACTGCATCCGACTAGCGCCTAGCGTGCGCATCATGTTTGCCATCTCGACATCTGTGGACCGCAGTCCATCCACCAGGCTCACGACCACTGGAAAGAATGAGATCAGCACAACCACGATCACCTTCGAAGTCATCTCTGGTCCGACCCAGACGAGCAGCAACGGTGCCAGCGTGATGATCGGAATGGTCTGAGACGCAATCACGATTGGGTACAGCGACCGCTCGACTAATCGCGACCATGTGATAGCGGCTGCCAGCAGTGATCCGAGCAGCGCGGCGAGCGCGAATCCGATTGTCACTTCTTGCAGCGTGATCCAGGCGTGTTCCATGTGAAGCGAGAAGGATTCGACGAGCTCCTCAGCTATTTCGCTCGGAGCGGGTAGTAACCACGGCTGAACGTCCAGCAGATGTGCAAGGAGTTCCCATAACCCTACTAGAGCCGCGGTAAGCACGAATGCAGGAAGCCAACTCCCAAGGTCGGCAGCAAACTGCACGGTTCTCTGTCGGGCGCTTCCGCTGCTCATCGCAAGGTCTCCAATGCACCGGAGGACGCTGACAGGACAGCCATGAGGCGTGATTTCAGTTCAATGAACTCTGGAGAGGTCACGGTTGCATCGCTTCGTGGATGGTCAAGGGTGACGTCGACCGTGGCACTGATCGTTCCCGGTCCGGGCGACATCACGTAAATGCGGTCGGCCAGCAGCAACGCTTCCTCAATATCGTGTGTCACCAACAGAACCGCACGCTCAGACCGGTCGAGCACGCTCGCCAGCCAGTGTTGCATGTGTCTTCGAGTGATCGCATCAAGAGCGCCAAATGGCTCGTCCAGTAGCAGC
>JAJCYX010000032.1 GCA_029262715.1 Chloroflexota bacterium | reverse complement strand
AAAGCAGAGCAGGTCCGCAATCTGGTCGGGGTAGGACTCGATGGGAAACTTGACCGGTCCTGTCTGCAACGCGGCCGCGGTCATGCCGTCACTTCCGGGTGCGCGGCCGAGCCCCATGTCGATCCGGTCTGGAAACAGTGTGGCGAGCATTCGAAAGGATTCGGCGATCTTGAGCGGTGCGTAGTGCGTGAGCATCACTCCGCCCGACCCTACTCGAATGCGATTCGTGTTTCCCGCGATGACCGGTATGAGGATTTCAGGGCTGGCGTCTGCGAGCGATGTGCTGTTGTGGTGCTCTGCAAGCCAGTAGCGGGTATAGCCAAGCCTGTCGGCAATCTTCGCAAGGTCGATGGTCGCCTGGAGAGCTTCTGCTGACGTGCTGCCTGAAAGAACCGGTGATTGATCTAATACGGAAAGCTTCATGTGATCCTGGCGAATTAACTGCTGAGTTCAGGACGACCCGTGCTCGGATCGCGTCGACGATTCGTCCGAGCCAAAGTGCCAAATAGCGGATGTAATCCTGATTGACTACAACCGCTTGAGCCCTAGCTCAGACGGGCATATTGTCACGAAATTCCGACTGCCGTCAGGACGTTTTGTGAACTTTCTCACATAGCCCTCACATCCAATAAAGCATCTGCACAAAACCCTCACGCGCCTGTACATAGACTCTCCTCAACGACCGCTAACAAGTAGGCGGACCGGAATGTGAAAAGGAACCGTGACCGCTCTGACTGGAAACTTCTCATAACCCCCTGGCCCTCAAGGACCAACGGGGAGCGAAAAGGGCGCTACAGCAGGGACAAGATCACGGAGCCAAGTCAGGAGGAACACGATGGCGCGCATAAACCAATTGAATTATGTGTCGGTTGCAGGACTGGTGTTGGTTGTTGGAGGGATTATCGGAATCGCGTTAGGTGGTTTTCTATGGCTAAAGGCTGATGCAGGTCTGGACTCACTAGACGCTGTTTACGCAGCCCAGAACCGGACGATGAGCTACAACGACGAAGGTCAGTTCACCGACCGTGGAACGGTTGAGGCCGGTGGTTCAATCCTTTCGTTGATCGAAGATGACTGGCAGTTCCCGTTGAACAGGTCGAACCTTGACCCGAACGACACGCTTGTGAACACGCCAGATGAGCTGATGGTGCAGTTTGCGATCATTGGCTACCACACCCTTAACGGTACGTACACTGTGGTGCTGGATGAAGACGTTGAGTACCAGGGTGAGTTCTTTGCGGCGGGATCGTACGAGGTGCCGGTTGACGGCAAGTACTTCTCAGACCTTGACCGCAGTCACCCGCTAGAAGGTCCTGTGCGGACACAGGCATGGAGCCCGCTGGCGCTTAGCCTGCAGGCACAGCTGCTCAATGGCATGAACGCTGACAACATTGCCGGAATGGCACACTTCATGTCCTGGAGCATCTTCATGGGACTCGGGTTCATGTTCGCAGTCGCTGGTGTATTCGTCACCATAGGCGGCGTGCAATTGGCCCGGAATGCCAAGGAAGAAGTTGAAGAAGAGGCTGGGGAGAGGGTTGCTGTTGGGGGCACTGCGTCGCACGGCGTATAAAGCCTTCAAAAGTTCGGAAAACCAGAAAGCCCTTCCGGTTGTGAAAGACCAGAAGGGCTTTTACTTGTGCGACGACAAAGTACCGAGTCTGGTGATCAGAAATTCGAGATGCTTCAGGTAGGAGCGTTCGATCATTTCGTTTTTACTGCTCTGAAATAGGTCAGAATCGTAGTCGGTTAGAGACTTAATCCACCTGGTCAGGAAGCCGATGTCTCTCCTCACCGTGACTTGCGATTTTGCCCTCTGGACTTGCTGCCGTTAACCTCTCGGCTCTACCAAGAGTTAATGCACCCTTGAGATTCGTACGGAGGTCGGGTATGGCGAGATTCAGGGTTATGGTCAACGACGCGGCCACAGCCGCCGCTTTTTACACCGAGCACCTCGGATTCAAGATCGACCTGGCAATTCCGCCGATTCACATCGTTACCCGTGGGGACATGACCCTGCTGTTGAGCGGTCCGAGGTCTTCGGCTCGTAAGCCGATGCCAGACGGAACCGAAACTGAAACAGGCGGCTGGAACCGAATCATGTACGAGGTCGACGACATAGAGGCTCAGGTCAAACGGCTAAAGGCGGCTGGAGTGAAATTCCGCAACGAGATTCACAGGGGCCCCGGCGGCAGCCAGATCATCGCAGACGACGTTGACGGCAACGCCATCGAAGTTTTCCAGCCTGACTAGATAGATCGCAAAGTATCTGGCTATCAAGCGGTCCGCATTTTGCGGACCGCTTTGTATATGTGGCGTGGTTCAACGAATGTTGCCTTACCCCTTCGTCCGAGTTAGAACGAGGGACCCGGTGGGCGGGGCGATCCATCGAATACTGGTCTATGCATGAGCAAATTGCTGACGACATGTGTCATCCGGACCGCAGCGAAGGGATCTGAGCGGTGATGTCGGATCAACCGGTGCATAAGCAACTGTTGCCGGCGTGACTTAGCGGAAACAAGACTTGCCTCTGAATTTGCCCCACAACCCCGGGTCCTTGACCCGCGAGCGGGTACCCTCGGCTCAGGACGAAGGGGTTGCATGTGTCCACAACACCCCTCCCTCTAACTCCCTCC
>JAJCYX010000031.1 GCA_029262715.1 Chloroflexota bacterium | reverse complement strand
ATGCGAGCACCGCACAGCATCTCGAACATGGAGAGGACCGATTCCCTCTCTCGCATCGCATATGTGAGCGGCGTGCCCCACGCGCCGAGGTCCTGCAGCAAGAATCCGATAGCCACCATGTGACTTGCGATTCGCTGTAGTTCTGCAGCGATCATGCGCATCCAAACGCCGCGTGGCGTCGGCTCAATGCCGCACAGCTTCTCGACAGCCAGAATGTATGCCTGGTTGGAAAGCATCGAAGAGACATAGTCCATGCGGTCGGTGAGAGTTACGACCTGCGCGTATGTGCGCTCTTCAGCCAGCTTTTCTGAGCCGCGATGCAGATAGCCGAAGATCGGCTCAACGTCCTTGATCTCCTCACCGTCAAAGGTGACGCGAAACCTGAACACACCGTGTGTGCTCGGGTGCTGGGGACCCAGGTTTATGGAAATCGGCTCAGTCTTGAGAGTCACTTCATCTCTTCCACTGGAACAAGCGACTGATCATAGGTAGCAAAATCTTTCCGCAGCGGATGACCGGGGAACCCTTCCCAGAGGGCTATCCGCTTGAGGTTCGGGTGGCCCTCAAAGTGAATCCCCATCAGGTCCCAGACCTCGCGCTCTTGCAGTTCAGCGCCGCGCCACACCGGTGTAACGCTAGGGACAGTCGGCTCTTCCCTGCCCCATCCGCATTTCGACTTCAACACGGCTCGAGCGTTCTTCGGTAGTGAGGTCAGGTGGTAAACCATCTCGAAATGGTCGATATAGTCGACGGCCGTTACACCGCTGAGTAGATCGAACTTGAACTCCGGTCGTGCGCGCAGACCATCGCAGATCTCTCGGATTCGCTCTGGCTCGACCCAGACATCTGTGGCGTTGCTGGCAACGGTTGCGCCGGGCGCAAATCCTTCAATAGCCTGAGCCAACTTCTCTCCTGCCCATGAACGTGTCATGCCATGCCTGCCGGCGTGCCAGAAAGGCTGTAACGCTTGATCTTCTCGTGTAGCTGCATGATTCCGTAGAGCAATGCGTCCGGTCGCGGCGGGCATCCGGGGACATAGACGTCTACCGGAACGATGTGATTGACACCAGGGACCACGGAGTAGCTTTCGTAATAGGGTCCTCCGCTCGTCGCGCAGACGCCCATTGAAAGCACCCATTTCGGTTCCGCCATTTGGTCGTAAAGCCTGCGCAGTGGCACGGCCATCTTCCAGGTCACGGTACCTGCGACGATCATCAGGTCTGCCTGCCGCGGCGTCGCCCTGAACGCCTCCATGCCGAACCTTGCGAGATCAAATCGGCTCATTGCAGTTGCGATCATCTCGAACGCACAGCATGCAAGTCCGAACTGGAGAGGAAACACCGAGCTCTTGCGGGCCCAGTTGAGGAGCATGTCAACCGACGTAACGATGGCGCTGCGGTTCAACTCATCTGTCGAATCAAGCAGTGGCTCGGCAAACGGCTCCAGGTGAGTCGCTTTCATCTGATTGATCTCGCGACCCTCGTCCGCATCGGTGTCCCACGTCGTCTTAATCAGTGACGAACCCGGGTAGTAATCGGCAGGGGCTCCATAAGCATCTTGAAGATCGGCAAGAGGCCGTAATTTGTCGGTCATTGCCACTCCAGAGCTTTCTTACGCCATGCGTAGAGATATCCGACGGTAACCACAAATAGGAAGACGAATACGGCACCGAGCGCTGCCCAGCCGAATTGGCGTGACAACACGCCGTGGCGAACAGCCCACGGGTACAACAGAACGGTCTCAACATCGAATGCAACGAACAACAGCGCGTAGTAGTAGTAGCGGAAGTTGAAACGCGTCGGCTTATCGCCAAGCGGCCTCATTCCGCCTTCGTAAGGAGCACGCTTTATCCGGGTGGTCCGCTGAGGCCTGATCTTCATGAACGACGCCATGTATGACATACCGAGCATGCCGATTGGCACACCGATAGCGATGGCGAAGAAGATTATGAGAATTGCGTAGTTTCGAAAGTAGTCGTCAAACATATTCCGCTGCCGCGTAATGCCGACCTGAAACAGGGTTCAGAGGGGCGTCGGAAGCATAGCATCGGCGTACTTTGCCAGCAAGTGAAAAAGAACACAATCCAGTTTGATTTCGAAGTTTCCCAAACTTAAACCGGAATCGCGTTTCTCACCGCTGACGAGGTTGCAACGGCAGACTACCCCACACTTTTTCCGAAGCGGTTCGATCAGTCGAAAACGATGACACCGCGACCATCTTCGCCTCGGGCCAGAGCGTCGTATGCCTCGTTGATTTCGGATAGCGGATAGCGACGGGTTATCAAGCTATCAACGTCGATTCGGCCCTTGGTGTAGAAATCGACTAGCTTGCCGAACGTTTCGTGCGGGCTTGCTGAGCCGTAATAGCTGCCAACGAGCGTCTTCTGGTTTCGCACCAGATCCACAAGGTTTATCCCAGCCGTCATCCCCTCAGGTGCAAGCCCAACGAGCACACCGGTCCCGCCCTTCCGCAGCGAGTCCATCATCTGCTCAGTGGTTATCGCACTGCCGAACGTGTCGAACGCGAAATCTACTCCGCCGTCGGTCAATTCCAGGATCTTCTTTGCTGGATCTTCGGACCGTGAGTTGATCACGTCGGTTGCGCCGAACTTGTAGGT
>JAJCYX010000030.1 GCA_029262715.1 Chloroflexota bacterium | reverse complement strand
GCTGGGGGCTGACGAGTGGGGAGTCGCTACGGCCGGCCTGATCACAATGGGATGCATCATGCTTCGCAAGTGTCATCTCAACACATGTTCAGTTGGAGTGGCAACGCAAGACCCTGAGCTGCGGGCGAGGTTCACCGGCACTCCGGAAGCGGTAGTCAACTACTTCATGATGCTTGCCGAAGGCGTCCGCGAGATCATGGCTGAGCTAGGGTTCCGTAAAGTGAACGACATGATCGGCCGGATGGACATGCTGAAACAGCGTCAAGATGTCGCTCATTGGAAAGCTGGCAAGCTGGACCTGTCACGCATGCTCGCAATGCCCAGAGGTCTGGGGAACGATCACCCGTACCAGTCCACGTCGCAAGATCATCAGCTTGAACTGGCACTGGATAACGAATTGCTCAAGTTGTCCAAGGGAGCGATCGAGCGAGGTGAGAAGGTCGACGAGACCCTGGAGATCAAGAACCGCAACCGCACCGTTGGAGCAATGCTTTCCGGGAAGATCGCGAAGAAATACGGTGAGGAAGGCCTGCCCGACGGGACTATCAACTTCACTATGCGTGGCTCGGGCGGTCAGAGCTTCGGAGCGTTCGCCGTCAAAGGCGTGACGTTCAGGGTCGAAGGTGACACAAACGACTACCTTGGCAAGGGCCTATCAGGCGGGCGCATCATCGTTGTTCCTCCCGAAGGTTCAAGCTATGTCCCTGAAGACAACATCATCATCGGCAATGTCGCTTTCTATGGAGCGACCGGCGGTGAGGCCTATATCCGTGGCAAGGGAGGCGAGCGTTTCTGTGTTCGGAACTCAGATGCGCATGCGGTCATTGAAGGCATTGGTGACCACGGTTGTGAATACATGACTGGTGGCCGCGTCGTTGTACTTGGGCCCACCGGTCGTAATTTTGGTGCAGGTATGAGTGGCGGAATCGCATACGTCTACGACCCCGACGAAACCTTCGTTGATCGATTTAATCCTGAGCTAGCCGATCTGCTAAATGTAGAGCGGGACTCAGCAGACGAGATTGAGTTGAAAAATCTTGTTGTCAAACATTTCGAGTACACCGATAGCAACGTAGCGAAGGTGCTTCTCGACGAGTGGGACAAGGCTCTGCCCCGTTTCCGCAAAGTCTTCCCGAAGGACTACGCACGTGTTCTTCGCGAGAAAGCGTTGACTGACTCGAACGGAGCAGCAACGAACGGCACAACCCATCTTGCAAGCGTCGGAGCGAGTGACGACGGGGTTGGTGTCCGTGGGTAAGATAACTGGCTTCAAGGAACTCGGACGTATAACACCATCTCGGCGCGATGCAGCAACACGCGTCGAAGACTGGAACGAGATCTACACCGATTGGCCTGATCGGAGCTCACGTGCCCAGGCAAGCAGGTGCATGGATTGCGGAGTGCCGTTTTGCAACAGCGGGTGTCCCCTCGGAAATCTGATCCCGGAATGGAATGACCTCGTCTATCACGGTGACTGGGAAGAGGCCATCAAGCGTCTGCACGCAACCAACAACTTCCCGGAATTCACTGGCCGAATCTGTCCCGCCCCGTGCGAAGGCGCCTGCACGCTCACAATCAACAGCAGCCCGGTGACGATCGAAATGATCGAAAAGGCGATATCTGAACGAGCCTGGCAAGAAGGCTGGATCAAGCCGGAACCGCCGGAAACGCGGACGGGCAAATCCGTCGCCGTAATAGGTTCGGGACCGGCAGGGCTTGCCGCCGCTCAACAACTGAACAGAGCTGGACATACGGTCACGGTATTCGAGCGAAATGAGCACATTGGCGGATTGCTGGCTCTCGGAATTCCAGAATTCAAGCTGGAGAAGAGGGTTGTCGAGCGTCGTCTCGATCAGATGGAAGCGGAAGGCATTACATTCCGTCCGTCCACAAATGTCGGTGAAGATGTAACGCACGCAGAGTTGCTAGATCAGTACGATGCGGTGTGTCTCGCCGGAGGGTCAACTGTACCGAGGGACCTGACTATCCCCGGGCGCGAGCTAAACGGCGTCCACTACGCAATGGACTTCCTGACACAGCAGAACCGCCGTCTCAAGGGCGTGGAGTTTTCGCCTGAAGAGGCGATAACAGCAACCGGTAAGAATGTTGTGATCATCGGCGGCGGTGATACCGGAGCAGACTGCCTCGGCACGTCTCACCGCCACAACGCCAAAAATGTCGTTCAGATTGAGATCATGCCTCGGCCGCCTGAGCACAGGGTGTCGAGCAATCCGTGGCCACAATGGCCTATGATCTTCCGAACATCTTCCGCTCACGAAGAGGGTGGCGAGCGAGACTACAACGTGCTCACGAAGCACTTTGTGGATGATGGAAACGGAAATGTTGTACGACTCGACTGCGTGAGAATTGAATGGGTGCCGTCAGACAACGGCGGTCGACCCGATATGCGAGAAGTGCCGGGAAGCGAGTTCTCCATCGACGCCGACCTGGTGCTTCTGGCGATGGGGTTCCTGCATCCGCAACATGAAGGTCTGCTTGACGACCTGCAGGTTGAGTACGATTCACAGGGGAATGTAAAAACCGATGTCATGTTGCAGAGCAACGTGAAGAAGGTCTTCGCCTGCGGTGACATGCAACGTGGGCAGTCTCTGATCGTGCACGCGATAGCAAGTGGCCGCACATGCGCCCGGGCGATCGACCTATTCCTGATGGGTGAGTCGAACCTGCCGACCGTGGTCGGCTACGCGCGACCTGCGATGGCTAAACTGGGACTGTAAGCGGTTTCGCGGCATCAGAGTGGCTAACATGGCAGCCACCAGAGTCGCCTGAACTCGGGCATTGCTCAATTCTTGGCTGCTGCTTTGCCGCATTCGGAGGATTGTGTTCATGCTCCGTCGCATGCCTACAGCTGTCTACCTGTCGCTCGTCATCGCAATAGGACTGATCGCGGTCAATCTTCCAGCGCTCGTGTTCTTCGTAGACAAATACGAAGGAACCGGAAAAGACTTCATCGACAACGGGTGCCTTGGCGACTACATTCATCCATCGAGCACACTTGAAGATATCGCCACCTACGCAGATCAACTGTCAGTTATTCGAGTAGCCTCTGAGCGTTTCATCGAGAGGCCAGCATCGACCGATGACTCGGACGGTTTCCGCACGACCAGAGTAATCACGATCAGCATCGAGGAGACACTCTGGAACCGAGAGGGCGCGCCGAGGGTCGAGACTGAATTCGAGGCCGTTGCATTCAAAAAGCCGGTTGGTGATAGAAAGTACATCACCGGGGATACTCTTCTTGAAGTCGGGGTCAGATACCTCGCCCCACTAACCCATTTCGTCAACACCAATCACGATTTTTTGAGCGGTGAAAAGGGACGGAGATGGGGGCCGCTCACAAGCTGCGTAGTCCTCCCTCTGGACGGACAGGTCATAGCAATGCCAGAGTTCGTCACTTACTCTCAACCGGTAGAACTAGCGGGACGGATGGTCGGAATGAACGTTCACGATTACGCAGCCATCCTCGAAGGCACGTCACCCGTCAACACCTACTGAAA